>JAQUPL010000002.1 GCA_028716565.1 Candidatus Omnitrophota bacterium | reverse complement strand
CGAATCGAAGTCCATCTTGCAGCCCTGGGTCATATCGGCTTCGTCCTTGTTCCAGGCGCCGAAATCCCCGCCTATGCTATTGGGCTTGTCACCTGAGTCAAAGTCGGCTATGACGAGGGTTGCAGCGAAGACCTGCCCCGCAAAAAGCAACACTATCGCCATCGCGGTTAACGCTAAACACACCTTCTTCATCTGAACTTCCTCCTTTCCTTTCTTATATCGTTAGATTCTACACTAAGCATACACCCATTTCAAGCCTAAATACGGCTTCCCTATTCCTTCAGCCCCGTCAGAGCCACTCCCTGTATGAATGTCTTCTGCGCGAAGAAGAACATGACCAATATGGGCAATATGACCATCGCCGAGGCGGCCATCAGCAAGTGCCATTCCGTCCCGCCATGCTGGCTCTGGAATACCTGCAACCCCAGTGAGAGCGTATACGTATCCTTGTTGGTGAGGAATATCAACGGCCCCATAAAGTCGTTCCAGGCATAAAGGAAATGGAACAGGGCCACGACCGTCAGGGCGGGCTTCGAGAGCGGAAGTATTATGCGCCAGAAGATCTCAAATTCGTTACACCCGTCCACCCTCGCGGCATCGGTAAGGTCGCGCGGTATCGTCATGAAAAATTGCTTCAGCAGGAATATATTGAACGCGGTGCCGAATACATACGGGAACCAAAGCGGCTGCAAAGTGCCTATCCACCCGAATGCCTTGAATACGCCGTAAAGGGGGACCATTACAACGGCAAAAGGTATCATCATCGATGAAAGCGTGAGCATGAATATGAAATCCCTTCCTTTCCAGCGTATCCTGGCGAAACCGTAAGCGACAAGGGCGCTGGTAAATGTCGTCCCTATCACGCCTAATATGCACACTATAAGCGTGTTCTTCGCATAGTTCAGGAACGGGATCTTAACAAAGACATCTAGGTAATTCCTGAGCCAAAATTTTACCTTCTCGACTATCTTCCCCGGCGGGACGAAAGTCCAGTACGGTTCGGTCTTCTCGTATTGAGCCGGCAGCTTTTCTATGACCTGTATCCATCCGGGCTGCACTTCCTTTTCGATATCGACGGGATAATAACCCTGGACGACCTTGTCGGCTATCTGGACCTGAAGGAGGGCTTTGCCGTCTTTTAGCTGCGAGTTAGGAACGAATAAACGCTCCCCTTCCCTCGGCCCCTCTTCTACGGTTAAGATCGCGCCGGCCTCATGCGTTACGATACCCTTTTTTACTTCAAGTTTTTTCCCGGCGCTCTCTATATAATAGGTTTTGGGTATCCAGGTGGGCGGCATAGTCATCGTCTGCTCTACCGGCTTGAGGGACGTGACTATAACCCACGCAAAAGGCAGCGCGAAAACGACCGAGCAGGCGGTCAAAGCCAGGTACGTAATAAACTTTATGCCTTTACCTTGGGGCATGCCGTCAACCTCCGTGGTAATAGACGCTCTCTTTGGAGATGCGCTGCACGAGCATCGTCAATATAAGTATCACAACGAACAATATCCATGCCATCGCGCTAGCATAACCCATGCGCAGGTCCTCGAAGGCCGTCTGATAAAGGTATAACGCATAAAAAGTCGTCGAACGCTGCGGCCCGCCGCCTGTCATTATATAAGCCTGTGAAAATATCTGGAAACCCCCTATGATGGCCATTATCACGTTAAAATATATAACGGGCGATATCATCGGTATCGTTATATTCCAAAGTTTATCGAACCAATTCGCCCCGTCGAGGTCTGCCGCCTCGATAAGCGCGACCGGCACGTCCTGCAGGCCGGCAAGATATATGACTATCGTTTGGCCGAGCCCCCAGAGGCTCATGATTATGATGGCCGGTTTAGCGAAGTTCACGTCCATAAGCCAGTTCGGGGGGTTCGGGATCCCCATTTTTATCAGGAAATTATTAAGGAGCCCATACTCGCCGTTAAATATCCACATCCAGAGTATCGAACCGGCGACCATGGGGACGAGCGACGGCACAAAGAATATCATCCTGTAAAAAGCCATCCCCCTTACTTTCGTGTTGAGCAGCATCGCCAACGAAAGCGACGCCACAAAACCGAGCGGTATCATGAATATGACAAAATAAAATGTGTTCCACAGGGATTTCCAGAATATCGGATCGGTCAAAAGGTCTTTATAATTGAGCAGGCCGATGAAGCGCGGAGGCTGGATCACCGAATAATAACAAAAACTGTAACAAAAGGACGCCACGACCGGATATATGACAAATATCGAGAAACCGATAAGCCAAGGGGAGGTAAAAAGAATACCTTTTATGAATTCCCTTTTTTCTTCTTTGGTCATCTCTTCTCCCCGGACCTCTTTGACATCTCGAGCTCTCTCTCCAGCCTTTTCTGCATTGTTTTATTGACGTCCGAAAGGATTTTCTTCGGCTCGGCCTTCAGGTCCCTTGTCATCTCATACGCAAAATTCAGCTCGCGCAGATACTCCTGCCATATGACCATCTTCGGTGTAATGAATGCGTTCGGGCTTTCGGCCAGTGCCCTGAAGACGCGTATATACGGGTTTTTATGCCTGGCGTAGAAATCTTCGCTTACATTCTTAAGCGGCGTAAATTTCCTCTGCCCCTCGCACAGCAATTCCATCGCCTCCTGCGTATTTACAAAACTTATAAATTTAAACGCTTCGCCCGGATGCCTCGCGCCCCTCGGTATAACGAGGATGTCGGCTTCGGCATAAGTGACGTCTTTCAGCTTTCCTCCGTCCGAGGGGAACGGCGCCGCGGCCCAATCCATCCCTGTCGCGTATTTGTCGATAAAATTATACATCCATACTCCCTCCCTTACCATCGCGACTTTTGAAGAAAGGAAAGCGTTCTGAGGCGAAGCGAATGCGCCGAAGCTGCTTGAAAATCTCTTTATGTTTTCTACGCCGTATTTCTCGGAATAGGACCTTATCCATTCGTAGGCCTTGACATTCCCCGGCCCGTCCGCGGTAACCTTCTCTTTGCCGTCCCACAGCTTCCCCCCGAACCAATAGCCCCACGACCATGGCCACCATCCGGGCTCGGAGGGAAGGAAACCCATTTGTATGATCATGCCCTGGCCAAGAAGATTCTTATAATTCGTCCTGGTCTTTAACTCATAAAATGATATGGCTTTATCCTGGCCCGGCAGCTTGATGAGCGTAAGCTTCTCCGCCATCTCGTCGAATTCCTGGATCGATAGGGGGGGCGTGTTGGGGTCCAGGCCGGCTTCCCTGAAAAGCCTTTTGTTCCAGTGCAGCGCGACTGAAGCCGGAGTAGACGGGAGGCCCCACATCTTTCCCTTATACCTGCAAATCTCCCAGAAGACAGGAATATAACGATCCTCTGTTATAGCGGCCTCGCGCAAATGATCATCTATAGGAAGGAGCGCCCCTTTTTCGGCGTAAGTAGTGACGATCCAGGTCCAGACCCCTGCGACATCAGGCGGGTTGCCCCCGGCCACGGCGGTAAGCAATCGCCTGTCGATCTCGCTTACCGTGCTCATCTCCACCCTGATCATCTTTCCGTCTTTATTCCTGAATTTCCTGGAATTAAAAAGGTCGATGACTGCCTGCATCGCGTCCGCCTCAAAGCCGGACCACTTTTCCCAATAAGTCACTTTTACCGTGTCGGAATTTTGTTCTTTGTCGGCGCAACCGGCCGATTGGAAGGCTAAAAACGTGGCGAACAGGAAAACAACAAGTTTTTTCATTAACTCTCTCTTAAAGAGTCACTTCCACTAGGTGGACCTTATTGTCTTTGAGGGGCGGCACGATATTGCCGTCCAGCTTTTTGCCGTCCAGCTTTATCTCTTTTACGCCGTGCGAGACATGCGCCGCGTTGGAAACGATGATCTTATAGACGGCTCCCCTGAACTTGCGCGTCATATCGAACCCGTTCCATTCCTTGGGAATGCACGGGTCTATAAGCAGCCCTTCGGGGACCGGCCTGACGCCGAGAAGCCAGTTTGTCGCGACCCTGCAAAGCCAGGACGCCGAACCGGTATACCATGTCCAGCTTCCCCTTCCGTAATTTACGGAATCGGGTCCGTCGGTGTTGCCCGGCGTGACATACGGCTCAGCCTTGTAATGGTCGATATCTTTACTCCTGTTGGGAGGGCATATCTTACTGTAAAGGTCATATGCGGTATCCGCGTTCTTGCGCAAACATTCGGCGATGACAGCCCAGGTCGCGGCGTGGGTATAGACCCCTCCGTTCTCCCTAGCTCCGGCCGCGTAGCGGCTGATATAACCTATCTTCTGGTTCGGCTCGGAGAACGCGGGATAAAGGAGTATGGCGCCGTAGTCCCTGTAAATATATTTCGAGCAGGAAGCCAGGGCCTTCTTTATCCGTTCTTCGGTGCCTGTGCCGGCGATGACGGCCCAGGCCTGCGCATTAAGGAAGATCTTCCCTTCTTTGCATTTGGAGCTCCCCACCAGAGAACCGTCGTCGCAGGTCGCGCGCCAGTACCATTCGCCGTCCCAGGCGTATTTGTTGATCGCCTTTTTCAGGTCTTCGAATTTCCTGGCATATTTCTTCGCATCGGCCTTCCTGTTGACCTTCTTATCGGAAAGGACTTCCTCCGACCACTTCTTCAGGATATCCGCGAAGAAATGCGCCATCCAGATCGATTCGCCTTTAAATTTCACGCCTACGAAGTTCATGCCGTCGTTCCAGTCTCCCTCGCCGATGAGAGGAAGCCCGCGCTTCGAGAACCTCGACAGGACCTTCTTTATCGAGCGTTCGCAATGTTCAAGCAGGGTCGCGTTTCCGCCGTCCACGAATTTGACCTTCTGTTTCAGGATGCCGAAGTCCGCGGTCTCTTCTATATAACTTATGGTCACGAATACGAGCCAGAGCAGGTCGTCTACCTTGTTCGTCTTAGGGCCCCATTCGGCGAGCGTATGCCACCAGTGATATACCGTGCCGTCCTTGAACTGGTGCGCCGCGTGCAAAAGTATCTGTTTCTTCGTGAGCGAAGTGTCCAAGGGAAGGAATATCTGGCTGTCCTGAAGCTGGTCCCTGAAACCGTACGCGCCGCTCGACTGGTAGTAGCCGCAGCGGGCCCAGATCCTGCCTGATATCGCCTGATATTTAAGCCACGTATTCGTCATCAGGTTAAGCGCGTCGTCCGGCGTCTTTACCGTAAGGCCGGAGAGCATGCTGGCCCAGTATTTCTTGACCTCGGTTAGCGCAATATTCACGTTATTGACGTCAAAATATTTCTTTATTATTTTCGCGTCTTTGGCCTTGCCCTGGCTGAGGCCGAGAATGAAGATGATATCCTTGCTCTCGCCGGGGTTTAAGCTCACGTTTAGATGTAGGCTGGCTATCGAGTCATTCCACCTGCCGGTGGTATTGGTAAGAATGCCTTTTTCGACCGAGAGCGGGTCGGCAAGGCTCCTGTACATCCCGATAAAATTCTCCTTCTCGCCTTCGCAGAACTCGGGCTCGACCGACGAGGCGAAGAATGCCGTGCACGGGTACTCGCCGATTATCGAACCTGGCAGCATCGGCTGTTTTCTCTTTTCGCCGTAAAGGGCGTGTAGGCCCTTCTCATACGAAGTGCCTATAAAGGTCTTATGGAACTCCCGGTGAGTATCGTCCTTATTGCCTAGAAGCCATTCGAAATACGAAAAAAGCGATAACGGCCTTATGGCGCCGGATTCGTTCTTTAAAGTGACCTTCCATATCTCGACCGGCTCATTGCGCGGGACAAAAACGGTCATTGAGGAGGCTATGCCCTTGTATTTATTCGAAAGGATGGTATAGCCTATGCCGTGCCGGCATTCGTAACTGTCGAAATCGCGACAGACCGGCTTCCACCCCAAGGACCAGAAGTCCCCGCTATCCCTGTCTTTTATATAGAGGTATTTTCCCCACTCGTCTTTTACCAGGTCCTGTTCCCACCGTGTCAGCCTGGCGAGATTCGAGTTCTCCCACCACGAGAAACCCGAACCGGTCTGGGATATCACCAGTGAATATGAGCCGTTGGAGATAACGTTAACCCACGGACGCGGGGTATCGGGCCTGGTTATGACATATTCCTTGCCGTCATCGGTGAAATAACCATAGTCAGTCTGGAATTTCATCTCGTCCTTCTATCTTCCTTCTTTTAATAGCTCGTTGGCCTTAGGCACTATCGCGTTCACCGCTTCCTTTACCGGCTTAAGGCCGTTAAAAACGAGGTCGAACTCCGGATTTATATACTTCTCGCGGATCTCCCGCCACTTGAAGTTAAACGGGTCGTATACGCAGTATTTAACCGCTTCGATGAGCATCTTCTTGTTGAGCGGAGGCTTGTTGCTGCCGGCGAAATGTTCGCCCTCCGCTATCTTCTTGTTTGCCGGCTGGGCCAGCCCTGACTCGGCAAGCATTATCTGGCCTTCATCGCCGCTTAACGCCTTCAGGACTTCCCATGCCTGCTCCGGATATTTGGTCGTCTTGAGTATGCCGTATGCGGTCCCGCCGGTCGCAAATTTCCTTATCCCCTTCGGGCTCTTGGGGAACATCGCGACATCCCAGTCAAAATCCTTCACCTTCCTGACAATAGGCGTCTCCCATATCCCCGAATGGAACATCGCGACCCTCTGCATCATGAACATCTGGATGACGCCGAGGCCGAGGTTGCGGAACGTGTTAGATGTGGGCGAAACCTTGTATTTGTGTGAGAGGTCGACCAGGAACTGCAATCCCTCCATCGATTCCGGGGAATTCATCAGGCATTTGGTGGGATGCTTCACGTTATCAACGATCCTTCCGCCTTCCGAAAGGATGAAGTTAGGCCACATATCGCTGTAAAAACCGTATTGGACCACCTTTCCGTCTTTATCCACCTTGGTCAGCTTCTTCGCCTTGTCCAGGAGATCGTTCCAGTCCCAGTCATCCGTGGGATAAGGCAGACCCGCTTCATCGAAAAGTTTCTTATTATAATAAACGCACGCGAACGGCGCGGTATCCCTCGGGATGCCGAGGATTTTGCCGTCGACAGTGTACCTGTCCACGACCTCGGGGAAGAAGTCCCCGAGATTGAACGATTTGTCCTTATCCACAAAAGGTTTGAGGTCAAGGAAGACGTCCTTATCGGCGAAAGATACGAACATGTTCACTTCCGAGGCTATGATATCCGGCGCCGACCGCCCTGCGATCTCGGTCAGTATCTTGCTGACATAGCTCCCGAAAGGTATATGCTCCAATTTTACCTGGATCTCCGGGTGGGTCTTCTGCCAGTTCTTTAGCATCTCGGTGATTATCCCTATCTCTTCCGGGCTTCCCCAGAAAGCGACCTTCACCGGCACTTTCTTGGGTTTTCCCGTCCCTTCCCCGGGCCCGCAGCCCGTTATCTGCAACGCGAAAACCAGGATGACAATAAACGCCAAAAATCCGTTAAACCTTTTCATCTCCGCGCCTCCCGCGTTTTAGGCATTCATGAATATCCTCTGCAATACGAGGCAGGCCGCGCCCATCGCGACGGCATTTCCCCCGAGCCTTGCAGGCACTATTTTTAAATTCCTTATATTCTCTTCACGCGCCCAGGAATGGACGGTCCTCTTCGCCGAATCCATAAATACCGAGCCGGCCTGCTCGACTCCCCCTCCGATCACTACCACCTCCGGATTGAGGAGATTTACGAGGAACGCTATCTTCTTGCCGAGCTGACCTCCGGCATTCTCCAACAGCTCGTTGGCGAACTTGTCACCCGCCTTGGACGCCTCTATCACCGCGTTAAGGCTTATCTTGCCGGGATCATTCCCGGCCAATTCGAATATCCTAGATTTCGAGCCCTTCTTCATCGCTTCCCTGGCGTAATATCCGATGCCGAGGTCGAGCTCCCACGTGCCGAGTGAGAGGGACTCGCGCCTCCTCGCTTCCGGGTCCGGCACGGATGTATTGAAAATACCCACTTCCCCGGCCGAGCCGTTCGACCCGCGGTATATCTGCCCGTTTATTATCAGCCCGCAGCCGACGCCGGTGTACATGTATATCATGTCTTTGATCTCCGACTCGAAGCCGAACCAGCGCTCACCGAAGACGGCGCACGCCGCGTCATGCTCGACCAGGGTCGGTATATCGAATTCCTTTTCAAATATATCCTTGAGAGATACCCCTGATATGGATACCATCGAAAGGCCCATCGCACCGAGCCACCTTATCGTCTGGCCCTCGACATCGATGACGCCGGGTATGCCTATGCCAAGCCCCTTTATCTTCTCAGGCTCGATCTTCGATTTCGCGAGGACCTCCTCGACCGTCTCGACGAGTTTTCCGATTATCGCCTCGCTGTTATCGGCCGGGCGCTCTTTCTTTACCTCGCAGATGACCTGCATCTTGGGATCTACCAGGATGCCGACGATGTTCAACGCCGTCAACCCCACGCCGATCATGTAGCCGAATTTCGGGTTGAGCTCGACGAGCGTCGGACGGCGTCCGCCGGTAGAGACGTCAAAACCCTTTTCGACTGCCAACCCGCCTTCTATGAATTCATTTATGTAATTGGAGATCGTGACGATATTGAGGCCGGTCTGGCGCGAGATCTCGGTTCTCGATATGGGGCCATGCTTGACGACAAGCTCGAGTATGGAGAGGTTCTTCCTCTGTTTGTCCGACAGGAGCCTGTCCGTCGACAATATGCCGTTCGCCTTGGTGGTCCTCATGGCTCGGTCCTCTTTCTATTCGAAAAAATTCTCGTTTAAGAGTTTTTCGGTCTTTCTGGCTACCGGATCCTTGTGGAAACGTTCCCTTATTGCGCCGTTATTTAGGTAATTATCTATTGAAGGGAGTATCATGCCCTGGTCGAGCGCTAGATATTTATACGAGACCCTGCCGTTCTTCACGTTTACGGCGTCATACATCCCGAACTCGCCGTATATATTGTAATAATAGAGAAGCCTCCTGATATCCGAGATGGCCTCTTCCGGCGCGAAAGTAAGGGACAGGAATACCACGTGGGGCGTTACCACGCCTTCGTCTTTATATCCCTTGAAGCCTATCCCGGCGACGCCGAATTCGGTATAGCCGCCGTAACTGCCGTCAGGCGTCGAGCACGGCGAGAACCCCCAGGCATTATATCCCTTCATCTTAGCCATGGCGATATGGGCGTTTACGCCTTTCAAGTCGTTCAGTCCAAACCCGTTAGGCGCCAGCTCTTTCTCTTTTACCATAAGCGAAGGCATCAGGAATTCGAAAAGACTCCCGCCCCAGCTCGGGACGATCTTTTCTCCGTTATGGGTGTAATAACCCTGGAAATATTTGACACCTGATTTCTTGACCCATTTACCCTCGGGTTTCTGCGACTGCCAGTCTATCTCCGGAGGGAAAGTCCTTGCCATCTTATACCAGTGCTCCTGCGGGACGTTCCCTTTCCCTATGGCGACCAGGCTCGTGAACCTTGCCTCGCCGTTCAGTTGGCCGTAATTATAAGGCGAATATTTTTCTGTATCCCCGTCATAGCCGAGGTTGAGCTGGCCAAGCTCTTTATTATAAAGGGCCGAGAAATCCATCTCATCCAGGAGTTTCGAGCAGCGCTTTCCGAGCTCTTTGTCGAACGCCTGCCTTGCTATGATGAGGCCTCCGGCAAACCAGCCGTTATCGACCGATGAGATATAGCGGCGCGTTACCTGCAGGTTCGTCGTAGAGTGGTAATTGTCCCATAACCCGCGCCACCGCGGCATCTTCTCCATCACGTCGAGCGTATCCGATATCCTTTTAACCGCCTCTTCCCTCGTTATGAACTTAAGGTCGAAGGCCGCCACTATATTTATGAAATAGAGGCCTGTATTCGTTGGGGAGGTGTAATCGCCCATCGCCCTCTCCGGCGCCATCCCTATCCAGTCGAGCGGAAGGTGACTTCTCTTATCGACGACGTTCTTGAAAAATCCCCACGTATCCTGCGCTATACCCATAAGCATCTGGTTGTCCGAGCTCGTAAGCAGGTCCCTCTTGCGCTCGTTCGCGAGGACCTTTTCGGGATAATAGGCCGTATTATCCTTCAACCCAAGGAAGAAGAGTTCCGGATCGCCGTAGAAAGATATATCGTCCAGGTAGATCTTCCCGCTTATCACGCTGGGTTCGCCCTTGAAGTCCAGGCTGAACTTTCCCATCTTGTTCGTGTCGATGGACGGGAACTTCCCTACCGGCACTTTTATCTCCTGCCAGTCGGTCACGGGCTTGATAGACCCTGCGAGGTTGACCTCATTCCTATTGCCGGCCTTATCTTCCAGCGCCAGCCAGAACTTTTCGGAACCTTCCGTGCACTTTATCCAGAATGATACGCCTTTTGCCGCGCTGATATCGAGTTCGTTGAGGTCGGTCGACCAGATCGCGTCCTCGCCTTTGGGGACGTAATATTCGATCTCGAGCGAATAGCCTTTTTCGCCGTGTTTTTCTTTTTTGCTGTATGCCGACTGGAGGAAAGAGGGTTTTTTGAAACTCACGGAAGGGAACCCGCCTATGCTGTTGGGGTCCTTGCCACTGTCGAAATCCGCCGCGACTTTTATATCCGAATGCGGGGGTATCCTGACAACGACATCTTCCTGGGCGTTACAAAGAAGCGGAAAAAGAAAAGCAAAAGAAAGGACAAAAAATGCGGGTAATCTCCTCGCCACCTCTATCTCCTTTAATTTAGATTGATCTTCATCAGGACAGGGCCTTCATCACTGTGTTTGAAGGGTATTATCGCCTCGCCTGACCTGTAGGAAAACTCGAGCTTCCTGCCGTCGGCAAAGACCTGCTTGGGCCTCTTTTTGATGGCCACCGTCAATTCGCCGCCGGATCCGGGCTGGCCGTGCAATTCCACGAATATGGAACCGCCTTTCTCGAAGGCGTTCAATATCTGCGACGTCGAGAATATTATCCTCGCGGCGCTGCCGTGTATCGGGAAATTCACCGGTATGATAAGGCCGGTCAATCCCGCGAGTGTGAGCGGCGCTCCGTAAGGCATCTTCTTCTCCTCTTTCGTCACCGGGTCCGCGAAAATTATATGGCCCGATTCCGATGTCCTGTAATAATTCGCGACGAAGAGGAGGGCGCGGTCTTCATCGAAGAATTCCTGGGCAACCATCCTGCCGTTCGTCGGGGACGCGTTTCCGCGGATATCATCCATCTTCAATATGCGCGAATACGCGTCTATGCTTTCTTCCGTGGAATATCCGAACGCGGTCCCCAGGACCAGCGCCCATCCGCCGCCGAAATGCTTGACGAACCCGCAGGTGCTGCCGTCCGGAAGGAGCGCCATCGGTTCGGCGTTGGGCTCGTTAAAGACCTCAACCGG
The DNA here is from genome assembly GCA_028716565.1 of Candidatus Omnitrophota bacterium. NCBI lineage: Bacteria > Pseudomonadati > Candidatus Omnitrophota > Candidatus Omnitrophota bacterium. Next base: position 262,586 of record JAQUPL010000002.1, on the reverse strand, counting down.
GTTAAAGACCGATATCTCCTTGACGTCAAAAAAATCTATCGTCGGGGCGCGCGGGGCGACCTCTTCGGTCTCTCCTATTTTCAGGAATTGCCTAAGCACCTCGCACGGTTTGAGCGAGAGGTCGTATTTCGGGACCCTTGGCAGGATGACCAGATGCCCTCCGTTCCCGACATAATTCGCCAGCAGTTTCTGCGATTCCGCGTCCATATATTCGAGCGAGACGATCCACGCCTGCTTGTACTTTGCCAGGTCCTTAGGCTTGGTAAGCTCCATATCCAGGATATCGTAATCGCAATTCAACATCCTGAGGATCTTCGCCATCCCCTCGTAAAAAATGCTGTCCCTTATCGTCTTCGGGTTATAGCTCAGGCCCATTTTTTCAAGGTCGTAATAATGCGTAAGTTCGGTGTAGTAATAAGGCTTATAGAAGAGCAGTGCCACTTTCGAGTCGGCTTTCGCCCTGGAGGCGAGCGCGCCGAATGCCGAGGCGAGCTTGCCGAAACGCCTGACGACCGGGTAGAGCGCGGTCTCCTTGCCGTCGTAATCCAAGGGCGTCTGCCAGTAGAAAGTAGGGCCAACCGCGGATTTACCTTTTGGATTTTTCCCCTGCGAGAACATGTAGAAATTCATACCTGCCGCGCCGTAGGCTAAGGCGGATTTGTAAAAAAGCTCCAGTTCATCGGGATAAGTGACGACGTTATGCTCCCTTGTCCCCGCCTGCATCTCGGCGACGAAGGTCGGGCCGCGGTTCCCCTGGATCGCCCTGGTGAACTGTTGTATTATAGCCGCGTCGTGGAAATTCCTGTAAGAGGTATTCTCCGGTATATGATCGACAGCAAGCATGACTTTCGGATAGAGCTTGGCCACATCCTGGTACATGGTTATATTCAGGGGGTACTCGACCGCGCGGCCCCCTACCCATCCGGGCAGGTTATGCGTGAACGGTATATTGATCCCGCTCTTGGTGACTTCCTTTAAAAGATGTTCCACGTACGCCGCGTAATACCGGCGCCAGAAGAGGTGCCAATCGAGGTCGGCGGCAAGCTCGGTCAATTTAGCCGGGTTTTCCTGCGGCGGGACGACCGAGGAGAAGCTCTTGTATTTGGCCTTATAGAGGACATTCAGGCGGTTTATCTTCTTGTATTTTTCGGAGAGGAATTTCCTGTAATGGTCCAGCGAGACCGGGTTATAATCGGCCTCTTTATCAAGCCAGGTAAACACCCCTATCTCGTTACACAACTGCATCGAGAGTATTATCCCGCCGGATTTTGTTATCAAATTGTCTTTTATTACCGCGAGGACCTTGTCATACCATAACCTGGCATACTTCAGGTATACCGGGTGCATCAGCGTCACGCGGGCATGGCCGAAAGTCTTGCCTTCCCTGTTGAGCGCGAGTATCTCCGGGTGCGAGGAGAGGAGCCACTGCGGTATGCCGTGGTCTAAGTATTCGGCGAGGATGTAAGGTCCCGGCTTGACTATTAGATAAAGCCCGTTCTTCTTGCATAGCTCTATGAAGCCGAGGAGGTTCCTCTGGGGGTTCGTGTGGCCGGAGAAGTCGAACTTACCTTCTTCGTATTCGTGCCAATCCCAGGGGATATAAGTGCTTATAGTATTTAGGTTGGCGGCCTTGGCCTTCTTGAGGTGGGCGGCCCAGTTCTCCGGCCTTATCCTGAAATAATGGACCTCTCCCGAAAATACGTAAAAATCCTGCCCGCTTAACTTGAAGTTGTCTTCGGTAATTTTGAAATCCATGGGTATTTAGTCTTTCGCGAAGCCGATGTTATCCATGTAGATCCTGCCGGTCTTCGGCCTCGATGCGGAATCCTCAAAGACGACGGTGAACTCGGTCAATTTACTGAAATCCTTTATTCCGCCGAAACTCCGGAACGGTACTTCGACCGGCGCCCATGTCGGGCTTATCTGCGTCACGTAGTATTTGCCGACTTCGCCGTTCGCGTTCTTAAGCTCTATCTTAAATCTCGGGGGGTATCCTATCGTCGCGTCGCCTTTTACGTAAAAAACCAGCTTATTGTAAGGCGTCGCGTCGAAATTGTCCAATTTCATCCAGAAGCCGTTAAATGCGGGATTCGGGGAATCGACATCATAATCGAGCTGGAGAGAGAAGCCCTTTTTCCCGTATCTCTCATCGGAAGTAAAGGACTCCTTGCAGCCCTGGGTCGTGTCGTCCGGGTCCTTGTTCCATGCGCCGAAATTGCCGCCGAAATTGTTGGGCTTCTCGCCTGTGTTGAAATCGGCTAAGATGATTTCCTTGATCTCCGGTTTGGCTTTCGCCTTAGGCGCTTCGACAGCCGGCGCCGGGGCCGGTGCCGGGACCGGGGTGACTTCTGTTCTTTCCGGAGCAGCTGCCTTTTTCTGGCCGCACGCAGGCAAACATATAGCGGATAAAAACAAAATTCCCAAGACAAAAAGAACTCTTCTCATGTCAATCTCCTTTGTATTACGGGTAAAATCTTTGGCTTAATTGTAAAAATCTTTTTTCGATTATATTATAAAATCTTATTAAAGTCAATAGGGCTACTTGCCCCGTTCCAGCTCGTTAGTCAGTATTATCGCCTCGGCGATCTGCTTCATCGTCTTGCGCAGGCTCATCGCCTGTTTTTGTATCTTCCTGAAGGCGTCTTCCTCGGCCAGGCCCCTGCGCATAAGTATCCCCTTGGCCCTCTCTACCATTTTCCGGGTCTCGAGCTCTTCCTGTATTATCTTGGATTTGACCATCAGCTGGGCGTTCTCTATCGCCACGGCGGCCTGGTTGGCAACCGAGGTAAGTACGTTTATCTCGTTCCGTGTAAAGCTGTGGGGAGTCGACGTGTAGACGTTCAGGACGCCTATGACCTTCCCTTTTACTATCATCGGCATCGAGAGGAGCGAGCAGAGCTTCTCGCTTTTGGCTATCGCCCTGTTCAGATAATGCGGGTCCTCCCGGACGTCCGGCACCTGGATGGGTTTGCCTTCCTTGGCAACTTTACCGGCTATCCCGGTGCCTATCTTCATGTTGGTCTTTTTGTTGTAAGCCTCACTGACGCTCTGCGTGGCGCGGATGACCAATTCGCCCTTTTCCTCATCAACGAGCATCAATGAGCAGATATTGGAATTCATCACCTCGGCCGTCACCATTACGATAAGGCGCAGGACATCCTCTAAATAGAGGTTGGATGTTATCGTCTGGCTTATCTTTGATAACGCCTCTATTTGTTTCTCGTATGCCGGGCGCGATCTCGCTCTTTTAGCCGCGGGTTTACGCATCATAGTATCGCGAGGTATTCCTTTATCTCATAGTCGGTGACCCGGGCCCTGTACTTATCCCACTCGATCTTCTTGTTCTCGATAAATGAGCGGAAAGCGTGTTCGCCGAGGGCTTTCCTTACGACAGAGCTCTTCTCTGTTTCACATATAGCCTCATAGAGGTCGCCGGGCAACGGCCTTATCCCGCGCTTCGTCCTCTCTTCGGGAGTCAATTCAAAGACGTTCTCTTCGGTCGGCGGGATGAGTTCGTAATTCTTCTCGATACCCTCAAGTCCTGCCGCGAGCATGACGCTGAAAGCCAGGTACGGGTTGCATGCCGGGTCCGGCGAACGGTACTCGATGCGCGTCGCCTTCTCTTTTCCGGGCTTGTATTCGGGTATCCTTACAAGCGTGGACCGGTTCCTCTTCGCCCAGGCGATGTAGACCGGTGCCTCGTAGCCCGGGACGAGCCTCTTATATGAGTTGACCCACTGGCTTGTGACCGAGGTTATCTCGCGGGAATGTTTAAGCAGTCCGGCGATATAGTTCTTCGCGATCTTCGAGAGATGGTACTTGTCCTTCGCCTCGAAGAAGGCGTTCTTGTCACCCTTGAAGAGCGACTGGTGGACGTGCATACCCGAGCCGTTTACCCCGTAGACCGGCTTCGGCATGAATGTCGCATAGAACCCGTAGCGCTGCGCGACCTCTTTTACTACGACGCGGTATGTCATCGCCGCGTCGGCCATCGTGAGCGCGTCCGTATATCTCAGGTCTATCTCGTGCTGGCTCGGCGCGACCTCGTGGTGGCTGTATTCGACGCCTATTCCCATCGCCTCCAACATAAGCACCGTATCCCTCCTGAGGTCAGATGCCGGGTCAGGCGGTATAAGGTCGAAATACCCTCCGGCATCGAGCGGCTCGGTCCCTTTATTGTCCTTGAAATAGAAGAACTCGAGCTCGGGACCGACATAAAAAGTGAAGCCGAGTTTGGCCGCGCGCTTCAGGTTTTGCTTCAATATATACCTGGGGTCGCCTTCGAACGGGCTTCCGTCCGGCCGGACGATATCGCAGAACATCCTCGCGACCGCGAATTCGTCCTTAGGCCTCCACGGGAGTAGGCAGAATGTGTTCGGGTCCGGCCGCGCCATCATGTCCGACTCGTCTATGCGAGCGAAACCCTCTATAGAGGAACCGTCAAATCCCATCCCCTCTTCGAGAGCTCCTTCGAGCTCCTCGACGGTTATCGCGAAGGATTTTACGAAACCGAGGATGTCGGCAAACCACAACCTGATGAACTTGACGTTGGCCTCTTTGGCCATCTTCAATACATATTCTTTATCTTTGACCGATCTGGCTGCCATCTGCATCTCCTTTCGTTAATATCTGTTCGTTATTGGGACCCTGCGGTCCTTGCCGAATGCCTTCGGGGTTATCTTGACCCCTGGCGGGCTCTGGCGCCTCTTATATTCGTTCTTGTCGACCCTCGAGATGACCTTCTTGACCGTCTTCGCGTCGAAACGCTGGGCGATGATCTCGCTCGCCGACCTGTCTTCTTCGACATATAACTTCAGGATATCGTCCAGCACGTGGTAAGGAGGAAGCGTATCCTGGTCTTTCTGGTTGGGTTTCAATTCGGCGGTCGGCGCCCTCTTTATCGTCGTGACCGGTATGACCTCCTTGCCGGCTACCGCGTTCCTGTATTCTGCCAACTGGTAAACGACGGTCTTTAATACATCTTTTATGACCGCAAATCCCCCGGCCATATCGCCGTAGAGGGTGCAATAACCCGTCGACATCTCGCTCTTGTTCCCGGTCGTCAGGACGAGCCAGTTGAATTTATTCGAAAGCGCCATGAGGATGTTGCCGCGGATCCTCGCCTGCAGGTTCTCTTCGGTTATATCTGTCTTGGCGTCCTTGAATTCCTTCTTAAGCATACGCATATATGCCTGGTAGATGGTATTTATGGGTATGGCCGCCGTCTTTAGGCCTAAATTCTTCGCGACGGCTATGGCGTCCACGCGCGTCTCTTCCTTTGTATGCATGGACGGCATCGTGACCGCGGCGACGTTATCCTTTCCGAGCGCGTCGACGGCTATGCACGCGGTCAAGGCCGAATCTATCCCCCCGCTTACGCCGACGACCGCTTTCTTGAAGCCATTCTTCGTCATATAATCCCTGGTGCCCAGGACAAGCGCCTTGTATATCTCCTCTATGCTGCCTAATTTTTCGAGGCGGCGCGGCGGGAAAGGCGGCCTTATCTTTACCTCGCACCTCTTCAGCGATAACTCCTTTACCCTGTAATTATTTACCGCCGGCTTCCTCTTTGGGACCTTCCTGTATTTAAGATATTCTTCGGGATTGAGGTCGAAGAGCGCGATATCCTCTTCGAACTGCTTTCCGCGCGTTAAAACGCTGCCTTTCCATCCTATAACCATGCTCCCGCCATCGAAGACGAGCTCATCCTGGCCGCCCACCATGTTATCGTAGATCACGATAGCGGCGGTCTGCTGGGCCCTCTCCACAAGCATCTTCTCGCGCGCCTGTATCTTGCCGGCGTGGTAAGGCGATGCCGAAATATTGATCATGACCTGCGCGCCCATGTCGACCGCCTCAAAGCTCGCGGGGCCGCAACATTCCCATATGTCCTCGCAGATATTCAGCCCGATCTTGAGGCCTTCGAACTTGAAGGCAAAAGACTCGTTTCCGGGCTTGAAATAGCGTTTTTCGTCAAATACGCCATAATTCGGGAGGAGTATCTTATGGTATATGTGGATAAGTTCCTTGTCGCGAATAAGAGCGGCTGAATTGTACAGCCCATCCTTGGCTTTGTCGAGGCAACCCACTATAACTATTATATTATCGGTCTTGTGGACTATTTCGTTAAGCGCTTTCACGGCGTCATCCGCAAACTGGGGCTTAAGGAGGAGGTCTTCGGGCGGATAACCGGTTATGGCGAGCTCCGGGAGGATTACTATGTCGCAACCCAATGATCTTGCGTCACTTATGAATTTTATTATCTTCTCTTTGTTGCCCTGAAGGTCACCCACGGTGGAGTTCATTTGGGCTATGCCAAAGCGGATCGGATCCATTTTCACCTCGCTAATTTAGCCCCTTATTATATCAAATTTTTCCAAAAATGCAAGAAAAGAATTTTGCCCCTTTTTCCTGCAATTTAAGTCTCTCTCGGCCTTTCTTTATTACTCGCAGCGAGTTATAGCATACTGCGTCATAAACCGGCTCTTCGCGAGACGTTAAATTGCAGGGTATACCAGTAAAAGTGCTTGCCTTCAAGGGGAAGTTTGGATACAATTTAACCATACAGGAGGCAGTAATGAAAAAGGCGTTGATCATATGCGCGGCGGTCGTATTGTTCGCGGTGAGCGCTTGGGCGGATACGGTAACTTTCAGGTCCGGAAAGAAGATCGAGGGGAATATTAAGGCGATAACCAACGATACCATAACCGTCGATATTTACGGCGTTACCGAAATGACATACGACCTCTCCGAGATACAGGAGATAAACGGGCAGGCAGTGGAATTTAAGCCTGCCGTGCCTCCGGCTGAAATCGTCCCGGCGGCGGCAAATCCTGTGACCGGATCGATGGCGACGCCGCCAAGCGGGCCGCAGGAAGAAAAGATATCGGGCCCTTCAGGAAAAAACCCTGAAAACAAACTATCAGATAAAGAAAGCAAGGCTTTGTTAGCCGTCATAATAGCGTTTCTAATGGCATTTCTCGGCGTCATAATAACCGGTTCCCTGATCTATTACATCTACTTGGCCGTATGCCTTCAGGTTATCGCAGGGAAAACGGATACCCAAAATGGATGGATGGCCTGGATACCCATCGCAAACTTATTCCTGGCATGCAATATCGGGAATGTGCGGTATACCTGGCTGTTGCTGCTCCTTTCCGGATTAATACCGCCGTTAGGGCCGTTATGCTACCTATTCCTCTTCGGTCTCCTCTGGTACAAGATCGCCTTGGCGCGCGGCAAGGAAGGATGGATCGGGATTATTACGGTCATTCCCGTCGTAGGGCTCTTCACGATGGGTTATCTGGCATTTTCAAAAAAAGAAGAAGGGGCAGCTCCTGCGCCCAACATTGGGGGTGGGCAGCCAGCCAATCCTTTAGGAACCGCCCCTACTTATAAACCGCCTCTCGAATAACTGGTAGAGGATCCCCTCTACTATAAACTTAAATATCGAAATACAGGTAGAACTCGTAAGGATGCGGACGCATTCTCACGGCATCTATCTCTTTCTTCCTCTTGTATTCAAGCCAAATGTCTATGACATCCTTGGTGAATACCCCGCCTCTAAGCAGGTACTCGTGGTCCGCTTCCAAAGCGTCGATAGCCCTGCGCAAAGACGACGGGACCGTGGGTATTTTAGCCATTTCCTCTTCGCTTAATTCGAAGAGGTCCTTGTCGTTCGGCTTGCCCGGGTCTATCTTGTTGATGATACCGTCCAACCCGGCCATGAGCATTGCGCTGAAGGCGATGTAGCCGTTGCATGACGGGTCAGGAGGCCTGAACTCGATCCTCTTGGATTTCGGGCTGTCGCTGTACATCGGGATGCGGACAGCTGCCGAACGGTTGCGCGCAGAATAGACGAGGTTGACAGGCGCTTCGTAGCCCGGGACGAGCCTCTTGTACGAGTTTGTCGTCGGTGCGCAGAAGGCCATGAGGCTGTTCGCGTGCTTTAAAAGTCCGCCGATATAATATTTGGCGGTCTGGCTTAAGAGCGCGTAGCCGTTCTTGTCAAAGAAAAGGTTCGTGCCGTTCTTCCAAAGGCTCTGGTGGCAATGCATGCCTGAGCCGTTATCCGCGAAGAGCGGTTTCGGCATGAACGTCGCGACCATACCGGCTTTTTTTGCCATGTTCTTTATGATGTATTTGTACATCAATAGGCTGTCGGCCATTTTGGTCAGCTTGTCGAACTTTATGTCGATCTCACACTGGCCGGCTGTGGCGACTTCATGATGATGGACTTCAATGTTCACTCCCGCTTCCTTCATCTTGAGGATTATGCGGCTCCTTAAGTCCTGGAGCGAATCGTGCGGCGGGACAGGGAAATACCCTTCCTTGTAGCGTATCTTGTACCCAAGGTTCGGGTCTTCTTTCTTGCCGGTGTTCCAGTCGCCCTCGACCGAGTCGATGAAATAGTAGCCCGAATTCTCGTTCTGGTCGAAGCGGATATCGTTAAAGATGAAGAATTCGGCTTCGGGCCCGAAATATACGGAATCGGCAATGCCGGTCTCCTTCAAATATTTCTCCGCCTTCTTCGCGATATAACGTGGATCGCGGCTGTACGGTTTGCGCGTCAACGGGTCATAGATGTCGCAGATGATGCTTAAGGTCGGGACTTCGCATACCGGGTCTATGACCGCCGTAGCCGGGTCCGGTATCATGATCATGTCCGATTCCTGTATCTTCTGGAAACCGCGGATCGAAGAACCGTCAAACCCGATGCCGTCGACCCAGATGGAACGGGTAATATCGTCCATCTCGAGCAGTTCGGATGCCGGTATCGAGAAATGCTGCCACAGCCCCGGCAGGTCGTTGAACTTCAGGTCGATAATATCGATCTTCTTGTCTTTGATGAGTTTCATCACATCTCGCGCGGCCTTGTCGTCAAACGAGCCGTTCGCGAGCGGATTCTTCGTCTTCACTTCCACTATCTCCTTCTTTACTGCTTTCCCTTTCATGCTGGCTTACCTCCCTTATTTTTATGCCAAAAGTATACAAAATGAATGTTAAATCCATATTACGCAAATGTTAAATCTTAATCTCTCCCGAACAATCGGTTCGCTAGGGCGGGTCCTGCCTGCCGAGCACCTCGTCCCTGTTGCTTCGGGCAACAGGGCCAAGGGCTCCGTCGGCAGTCACCCGCTTAAACCTATCCGATTGCGGGATTTCCTTTCTCGCCTGTACGTATCCGAATACATTCCGGCAAATCGAGAATAAATATCTTCCCGTCCCCGATGTGGCCGGTGTGGGCGCCGGACTTTATCGCTTCCACCGCGGGCTTGACGAAATCGTCGTTTACGGCTATCTCGAGCTTGACCTTTTTAAGCAGGCTTCCCGCCTCCTTATGGCTCCTGTAGACCTCGGAGATGCCTTTTTGGCGGCCGCGGCCCATAACTCCGGTCACGGTGACCAGGTGTATCTCTTTTTCTTCCAACTTTGCCAGTACCTCATCGAGCCTGTCAGGCTGGATTATCGCGATAATATATTTCATTTTCATTCTCCCTGTTAGTCCAATACCGTATATCCGGCTTCGCGATGTTGTGTGAGGTCCAGGCCGATGCGCTCATCCTGCTCGGAGGCGCGCACGCCCATCACCGCGTTAAGCGCCTTAAGTATCACAAAGGTCATGACGAACGAATAGACCGCGGTAATAATAACAGCCTTGAACTGTATCAAGAATTGCGCCGGGTTCCCGTAGAAGAACCCGTTATTCCCGGACGCGTTTACGGCCTTCGTTGCCCAGAGGCCTGTCGCCAGGGCTCCCCACATGCCGCCGATCCCGTGGACACCGAAAGCGTCAAGGGAATCGTCGTAACCGAATTTCACCTTGAGTAATGCGACGGCCATATAGCAAAAGACCGATACGCCGATGCCTATCCATATCGCTCCGACCGGGTTCACAAAACCCGAAGCCGGGGTTATCGCGACAAGTCCGGCGACGGCGCCGGTAATAATACCCAATACCGTCGAACGGGAACTGAATATCCAATCCAGAAGCGCCCACGTAAGTCCGGCCGAGGCGGCTCCTATGTGGGTAACCACGAAAGCGCTAGTCGCCAGGCTGCCCGAGCCTAAGGCACTGCCTGAGTTGAACCCGAACCACCCGAACCACAATAACCCCGCGCCCAATACCGCGAACGGAAGGTTATGCGGAGGCGATATCTTGTCCGGGTATCCTTTGCGTTTTCCCAATACCAGGGCGCTCGCCAGGGCTGCGACGCCGGCATTGATGTGGACGACCGTGCCTCCCGCGAAATCAAGCGCCCCGTCGGCCCTCAGGAAACCGCCGACACCCCAGATCCAATGGCAGACCGGATCATATACAAGAGTCGCCCATACAAGCGCAAATACGCAGAACGTCGAGAACTTCATCCTCTCGGCGAACGCGCCCAATATCAAGGCAGGTGTGATGATAGCGAACATACCCTGGAATATCATGAACGCCTGGTGGGGGACCGTGGCGGCATACGCCGGATTGGGGTCGAGGCCCACGCCTTTTAACCCGAACCACGCCAGGCTCCCGATGACGCCTTTGACATCCGGACCGAATGCGAGGCTATAGCCAAAAAGTACCCACTGGATTGTTATCAGGCACATCACCATAAAACACTGCATCAGGATCGAAAGCACATTCTTCCTTCGCACGAGGCCGCCGTAGAAAAATGCCAGGGCAGGTGTCATCAATAATACCAGCGCAGCTGACATAAGGAGCCACGCCGTATCGCCCGAGTCGACTTTCACCGCAGGCGCTACTTCCTCGGCCGCGACAACTGTCGCGATCACTGTAAAAAACAGGAAAGCGGCGAAGAACCAGAACGGCAGGCTCTTCATAATTTTTACCATTTTCGTCTCCTCTCTTTTGCTTAGCAAACTGAGTAACCAATTGGGATAATAGCGACAAAAAATTACTTGATCCCCAGCCTCACCCTTACCGTCTCGGCATAAATCCTGTTTATGCGGTTTGTCTTGAACCAGCGCTCAAGGGTCGACGGCTGAATGTCGACCCTTTTCGCCAGATCATAGAGAGTATAGCCCCTGTCCTCCTTCAGCCTGCGGATCTTCTCTATCAATTCTTTATCAACCATGGCCTATATAGCGCTTTCGCCTTTTTCACCGGTGCGTATCCTGACTGTATCTTCGACGGCATATATGAATATCTTTCCGTCTCCGATCTCGCCGGTCCTCGCGATACCGGTTATCGCCTTGACCAGCTTCTCGACATCGGAATCCTTGACCACGATCTCGATCTTTATCTTAGGAAGGAAATTTACCTTATACTCCCTTCCCCTGAACTGCTCCGCGAGCCCTTTCTGGCGGCCATGCCCCTCTATATGAGTGACCATCATTCCGGGATAACCGAACTTATCCAGGGCCTCAGTGATCTCTTCCAGTTTTTCTATGCGGACAACCGCTTCTATCTTCTTCATCTTTTTGTCCCTCTCTAATTACTATACGTATAGAAATTGGGATAAGCGGGCGTCCCGTGCTCAGGAATATCCAAGCCCTTGAGTTCCTCCTGCGGCGAAACTCTTATGCCGAATAACCTATCCATCAATTTGAACCCGATAAAGCCCAATATGAACGCCCATGAAACGCATACGGCAGCGCCTATCAGCTGGGCTATCAGCTGGCCGTACCCGCCACCATAGAACAGGCCCTTTACGAAAGGCGCTGAAGTAGAACCCAGACCGTATGTTCCGTCGGCAAACAGCCCGACGCTTATCAAGCCCCAGACACCGTTTAACCCGTGGACGCTGACAGCGCCTACCGGATCATCCACACCGCGGTTCTCCCAGAAATAGACGCCGACGACTACAATCGTTCCGGCGATGGCACCTATGACAACCGCGGCCCACGCCTCGATCCAAGCGCAGGGTGCGGTAACAGCGACAAGGCCTGCAAGGCAACCGTTAAGCATCATGCCGACATCCCATTTCTTCGTCTTCATGAAAACAAGCAATATTGCAACTGCCGCGCCGGCCGCTGCGGCGAGATTGGTGTTGACGGCTATCACCGCTATCCTGAGCTGGTGAGCGGAAAAAGTCGATCCGGGATTGAACCCAAACCATCCGAACCAGAGGATAAAAGTGCCTAGCGCGGCGAGGGTTATGCTGTGGCCCGGTATAGCCCTTGGCTTTCTTTCCTTGTTGAATTTTCCGAAACGCGGCCCGAGGACCATGGCACCCGCAAGACCTACAAAACCGCCTATCGCATGGACAACTCCGGAGCCGGCAAAATCAACATGACCGATCCCAAAAGGCAGTTTGGAAAGCCATCCTCCACCCCATACCCAATGCCCATATATTGGATATATAACGGCCGTGACCATGATACTGTAAAGGAAATAGGCTTTAAATTTCAGCCTTTCCGCGATAGCTCCGGAGACTATCGTAGCTGCGGTCCCGGCAAATACCAACTGCCAGAAGAACAGGAGGTATCTTCCGACATCATAGTTCGGGCCGTGAAGAAACCATCCGGAAGTACCTATGATGCCGTTGTAGTCATTTCCCATCATGAAGGCGAAGCCAAAAGCCATGAAAATAAGCGACGCAGTGACAAAGTCTATAGTGTTCTTTGCCATGAGGTTTGTGGCGTTCTTGGCCCTGCAGAAACCGGCCTCCACCATCGCAAACCCGGCCTGCATGAAGAATACCAGGAAGCCGCAGACGAGCACCCATACGTAATCGACCGGAGAGTTCGGGTTCTGCGCCAGCGTCTCCGCGCCGCTGGGATCCTGGGCAAACGCCAGGCAGGACACTCCTATCGTTATCGTGAATATCGCGAGAAAAGCCGTTATTTTCTTAAACATGGGTCACCTCTATTTCTTCTTGAACAGATTGCTGAACGCGTCGAAATCTATATCGACTTGTACTGTAACCGTATCAGCAAAGTTTCTGTTGTTGTAATGATCGAACCCTACGAGCAGCGAGACATTATCCGAGAATTTCCATGACCCGCCGAAATTCCAGCAACCGTAGGAGCTCTTCGTCCCCTGGTATTCAACGCAAAGCCAGAGCTTGTCCGATATCTCTGACATCGTGCGCTCCCAGGCGCCGAAGACGTCGGCGTTGTCTTTTCCGCCGTTCGGACCCCGTAACAATTTGCCGTTGCCGTTAAAATATCCGACTGAGAGACGGCCGAGGTTGAAATCATTAATTTTGAATGTCTTTGCGCCTTTGAAGTAGAGCACGTTGCTATTGGTCTTGTCAGCCTTCGTCCCTATATCATAAGCGCCAACAGCCAGGGCGGGGAACCATTCACCGAACGCACCTTCAGGTATCCCACCTTTTGCGTTAAAATATATCGGGTAATTGTCCAGCTCCCCGTACCCTGTCTTGTTGTCGAAACCTACCTCAATGTTGAATTTCTCGAAAGGCAAAACACCGACTGTGAGCCCTTCGTTAGTTATTACGTTGACCCTGTTCCCGAATTTGTCCTTGTTTACGGGAATATACACGTCTCCCGGGGTTATGTGGACGACTCCGTACGCCTGGACGTCAGTGGATGGCGCCCAGATGTGGGTGGTTGCGGTCGCGAAACAGGCCGCGGGGGTAATTAAGGAAAGCGCGCCTATGATACATATGACCAGCCAAACGTTTTGACGGAACATCTGATCTTCTCTCTTTCTCCCAATGTTCTCACCAAACAAGTATAACTATCAATGTTACAAACAGATTAACCCTATATTAATCTTGGATTAAAGACCGCCCTTTTCTCCGTTGACCTGTCGACACCGATGTCGTCAAAAGCTTCGGAGCCGGCCCTGCATATCGGACAGCTCCTGGGGGGCGCCTGCCGCTGCGTTAAGTAGCCGCACTTTGCGCACCTGTACTTCCGCTCAAGATCATCTTCTTTGATCTTCATACCCGTAAGTATACGGGCGAATGTTAAATCCGTATTACATGCGCGTTAAATCTTGGTTAATCTTGCATGCGGGTGTCATGCCTTGAAATTTAACGCCTCGCAAAGAGCCGGTTTATGACGCAGTAGATATTTGGCAGAGGCGAGTAATAAAGAAAGGCCGAGCGAGGCTTAAATTTCAAGGTAAAAAGCAGGTTACGGGATTAAGCGATGAATTTGTAGCCGATGTTGCGGATGGTCTCGATAAAGGTATGCTTCCGGTCCTCTATCTTGCTGCGGAGGCGGCGGATATGGACATCCACCGTGCGGGTACCGCCGTAGTAATCGTATCCCCAGATCTTGTCGAGCAGCTGGTCCCGGGAATAGACGCGGCCTTTGTTTGAGGCGAGGAATTTAAGGAGTTCGTATTCTTTGAACGTGAGCTCCACCTTGCTGCCGTTCAATGACACTTCGTATCTTGATACATCTATGATTAGGTCGCTTATCTTTATCATGTCATCGGAATCGGTCGGTATGACTTTTTTGAGGAGCGCCTTGACGCGCGCTACAAGCTCTGCGCCGTTAAACGGGGCAATTATGAAATCGCCGATGCCTGAAAGGTTATCGAGAAGCCGCATCCCGTCTTCAGGCAGGACGGCAAAGACAGGAGTATCTTTCAGGAACCTGTCTTTCTTGAAGGCGCGCAGGACAGCCTGCGCATCGAAATTCTTGGGGGAGGCGAAATCGAGGACTATGACATCCGGCCGCCTCTTCAGCGTCTCTTCGTAGACCGGTTTTATATCGGCCTCATCGCAGGAATAGACCTGGTGATCAGCGTCTTTCAGCGCTTTTTTGGCGCGCTTAAGGCCTTCGTCCTCTATGCCTAATATAAGGATACCGCTCACATTTTTACCGCTATTATGGAAATACCATTATTGTCCGCGAGAGCGATCGTTTCTTCTTTATCTATTATAAGCGTCTTCTTTGCCTCTATCGCGAGGCAGGCCGCCTTCACCTCAACCATCGAACGTATAGTCTGAGGCCCTATGACCGGGATGTCGAATTTCATATTCTGCTTCGGTCGCGCGACTTTTATTATGACTCCGCCCGCGCCGGCAAGCCGTCCGCCGCGTCTTATCATAGCGTCGGTCCCCTCAATATCCTCGACCGCTATTACGGCCTTATCTTTTACGAATATCGAAAGCCCTATATCCAGGCCGGCCACTTCCCTCGCGACCCTCGCGCCGAACCTGATATCCTCCTCTTGCGAAAGTGCCGGTTTCGCCTTCGTCGGCACGCCTTCTGCCGGCAGCAGGTCCTCGAGGAAAAGCGTCGAATCCAGCAGGTCTATGCCGGCCGATTTCAGCGTTGCGGTGATCATCGATAACAGGGTATCGTCTTTTTTGTCCAGAGCCCTGACAAGGATCGATTTCATCAACCCGTCGATCTTCAGCGCTTCGTTGAATATCCTGGATTTAGTGACCCCGCCGGCCATCACGGCTTTTTTGACGCCTTCGGCCTTGAAGACCTCGAGCACCTTGGAGAGTTCGCCGAGTTTTACCCAGTAAAATTTGTCGACGAGCTTTTCCACCTCGGGCCTGGTCTCGCCCTCGATGCCCACGGCGATAACCTTCACGCCTTTCGATCTCGCTGCTTTGGCGAAAAGCAGCGGAAAATCGCTTTTACCCGCGATAAGTCCTATGGTGTCCATATTATTTTATCTTGAGATGCCCCGTTCAGAGGCAGCCGTGAAATCTATAAGGTAGTCTACTTCGGGGCATTCCGGGACTTCCGACTTTATCTCGTCCAGCGCATGAGGGACGGTAAGCCCCGAATTAAAGAGTATCTTGAAAGCTTTTTTAAGGGAATTCCGCGATGCCTGGGGGACGTCGGCCCTTTCGAGCCCGACGGTATTGAGGCCGTATACTTTCAGCGGATGGCCGTCGCTCATCGAATAAGGCACCACGTCCTGCGTGACTTTCGAACAGCCGCCTATGATAGCGAGCTTTCCTATGCGAACGAACTGGTGGACGCCGGTAAGGCCCCCGATATCGGCCTTCTCCTCGACGGTGACATAACCGGCGAACGTGCCGCAATTGGCGATGATTGCCCCGTCTTTTATGACGCAGTCGTGCGCCACATGGCAATATGCCATCAAAAGGACCTTATTGCCTATCACGGTGGAGGACTCTTTGTTCGTTCCCATATTTACGGTAACGTATTCGCGAATGATATTGTTGTCGCCTATCTTGACGTAACTTTTTTCGCCCTTGAATTTCAGGTCCTGCGTGATGGAGCCTATCACGGCCCCGGTGAATATCCTGTTATCGCGGCCGATAGTCGTGTGCCCGTCGATCACGGCGTGCGCGCCTATTACGGTTCCGCTGCCGATCTTGACGTCCGGACCGATTATACAATAAGGGCCGACTTCAACTCCGTCGGCCAACTCTGCCTTTTTATCTACGATCGCTGTAGAGTGGATTTGCACCCTGCACCTTCACTTTTCTATTGATACCCCACACGTATATGCGGGGTTCATCCCCTTATTCCGAAGCCTCTTCACCGCCGACCAGGGCGAACATGAATTCGCCTTCGGCCACAATTTTCCCGTCGACGCTCGCGACAGCCTTCACCTGGACGGTCTTGGAGCGCAGTTTCAGCACCTCGGTCTCAAGGACAAGCTGGTCCCCGGGCACGACCGCTTTACGGAATTTTACCTTGTCCATCGACATGAAGAAAGCGTATTTCCCGAGATTTTCCCTTTTGTTGAGCATCATCACGCCGGCGACCTGCGCCAGCGCTTCCATTATGAGCACTCCGGGCATTATCGGCATGTTCGGAAAATGACCCGGGAAATAAAATTCGTTCATCGTGACGTTCTTTATGCCCACCGCTCTCTTGTCGTCCTCGAGTTCTATGACCCTGTCAACCAACAGGAACGGGTAACGGTGAGGCAGTATCTTCTTTATATCGTTGATATCGAGGGGAGTGCCAACGATGCCGGGGCCTTTGCTTTCCATGGCGCCGGCGCGCATGCGCTCCTGCTGCTGCCTTATCTTCTGTAAAAGCCTGACGTTGAGCGGATGCCCGGATTTTACGGCTATCACATGGCCTTTTAAGGGCATGCCCAAAAGGTAAAGGTCTCCCATAAGGTCCGAGACTTTGTGGCGCGCGAACTCATCGCTAAACCTTAATTTATTCTTTATGACGCCGTCCTTGCCGACAACGAGGGTGTTTTCGAAGTTCGCGCCTTTGCCCAGCCCCTGCCGTCTCAGCTCCTCGGCCTCGGCCTCCAGGCAGAATGTCCTCGTCGGGGCTATCTCTTTCTCATAAGTCTCAGGCGTTATCACGACCGAGACGTACTGGGACCTGAGCAACGGGTGGTCGTAGCTCAACATATAAGATATCTTTAATTCGGAATCGGGAAGTATGGCCAGGACCGTATCGTTCTCCTCGAGCCAGATCGGGTCTTTTACCGTAAAGGTCCTTTTCTGTTCCGGCTGCGACTGCGCGCCTGCTTTCTTTATCAGCTCGACAAACGGCATCGCGGAACCGTCGAAACCGGGAAGCTCGGGGCCGTTTATCTCGACCTTGATATTGTCTATCATCATCCCGCTGAGCGCCGACAGCAGGTGCTCCACCGTATGGACTTCTACGCCGTTGCATGAAAGCGATGTCCTCCTCAGTTTGCGGCTGGATTCCATGACATTGGCGGTATTCGCTTTTATCACCGGCGAATCCGGAAGGTCTACGCGGATAAAGCTTATGCCGGAATTAGGTTCGGCGGGCAAAAGGCGCATTTTCACCTTCGTCCCTGTATGCAGGCCGGTCCCTTCGGTTTCAACCGCGTTTTTTATTGTCAGCTGTTGTTCCATCTGCTATCTTCTTCTCCAACTGTTGAAATTTTTCTTCGAGTTTTTTCAGTTCATCGACGATCTGCGGCAGGCGCGTGACAAAGGCATTCAGCCTCTTCGCCTCATCGTGCCGCCTTGCGGGGTATCCCGAGACACATGTATTCGCCGGGACCGACTTCGTGACACCGGCCTGCGCAGCCAGCACGGCATTATCCCCGATCGTTATATGTCCGACCAGGCCCGCCTGGCCGGCGATCGTGACGTTCTTGCCTATGACCGTCGAACCGGATATTCCGGCCTGCGCTATTATTATGGAATTCTCTCCGACTATGACGTTATGGGCTATCTGGACAAGGTTGTCTACCTTGGTGCCCTTCCCTATCACAGTCTTCCCGAACCGCGCCCTGTCGATAGTGACATTGGCGCCTATCTCTACGTCGTCCTCGATAAGGACCGTTCCGATCTGGGGTATTTTGTGATGCTCTCCGCCGACCGTCGCGAACCCGAACCCGTCGCTGCCTATGACCGTGCCGGAATGGATTATCACCCTGTTCCCTATCTCGACCTTATCGCGTATCGCGACGTTCGGATAGATCAGGCAGTCGCTTCCTATCTTCGCGCGATTGCCGATATAACTGCCGGCGTAAATTATAGTCCTGTCCCCTATAGCGGCGTCGTCGTCGATCACGACGTACGGCTGGAGCGCGACATCCTGCCCGAGTTTTACGTTCTTCCCGACCACCGCGGCAGGATGTATACCGACGGGATACTTCTGGTCGTTCGGCATAAGGATGGAGATCACCTTGGCAAACGCCATAGAGGGGTTATCCGCGCGGATCATCGGCCTGGGAGCGGTCTTCGTCTCCCGGGAGGTTATGATCGCCGACGCCCTAGTCGTATCCATCAGAGGAGCATAGCGCGGGTTAGCGAGGAATGTCAGGTCCCCTTCTTCCGCTTCCCTTATCCCGCTTATCCCGGTTATGACGACATTCCCGTCGCCTATAACCTCGCCGTCTATTAATTGCGCGATCTCTTTGAGGGTCTTATGTATTGAAGAACCCGCTTCAGGCACTTACTATCTCTTTCCCTTTGCGGCGTATTGATCGTTCAATATCTTAAGGATCCTGCTAGTCAGGTTGTCCGTGTCGCTTCCGAACAAGACGGCCCGGCTGTCGAATATATACTTATAACCTTCCTTCTTGCCGATATTGTCTATGGTATCCTTTATCTCCTTAAGTATCACCCTTGCCATGTCATCGCGGTCTTTCCTGAGGGTGTCCCTTGATTCTTTATCGAAATCCTGGAGTTTATTCAACTTCTCCTGTACCGCCGAGGTCTTCTTCGCCTTATCCGATTCCTTGGCGAGGTCGAGATCGTCCTTCATCTTCTTTATTTCGGCAACCAACTTGTCCCTTTCACCCTGTTTGCCGCTGCTTTTTGACTCGAGTTGCTTGTCAAGGTCTTTTGTCTTATTGTATTCATCGAAGACCTTGCCGAGATCCATATAGCCTATCTTATCTCCGGCTGCGAGCGCCATATTTACGGACGCCATGGATAACGAAAATAAAAACGCCAAAATGACCAACTTGGACATTGCCTTCATCTTTCTTCTCCTTCCGTGTTAAAAAGCCCTGCTCAGGCTAAAGTGGAACCTTCCAACCTTCTTCTCGCCCGGGTCGGTTTTAAGCGGATAACCATAATCCAGCTTTACAGGCCCGACCGGCGTTTTTACCCTGATACCGGTGCCGGCAGAATACATAACGCCGCCCTTGCCGAAATCGCCTTCCCTCTGCCAGACGTTGCCTGCATCCATGAAGACCGCGCCCTTGAGAAACTCCACTATGGGAAAGACATATTCGGCGTTCCCGACAAGCATGGCGTTGCCTCCTAACGGGCTGTTCGTGACCGGGTCTTTTGGACCTATGCTTCTTTCTTTGTAGCCGCGGACAGTATCGGCGCCTCCGATGAAAAACCTTTCATAGATGGGGACACTGTCGGTGTTCCCGAACGCGCCTACTGCGCCCGCTCTCGCGGTCAATTGCAAAACCTGTCTTTCGATGAACGAAAAATAAAAACTCGACGAACCGTAGTATTTCACAAAATTCTTGTCGCCGCCGATAGGTCCGCCGGCGCCCTGGACCGAACCGAACAAAACATATCCTTTGGTCGGAGATAACGTCGAATCCCTCAGGTCTCTCGTCAATCCCAGGGTCAGGCTCGAGATGACGTTGGTACCCTGTTCCTTCTGGAGGTCGGCCAACGCGGTTGAGTCGACATCCGAGATCTTTACGCTCTCCAGCCTGTACATCATATCGGCCCTGTCGTTATCGTCGAATTCTTTGCCCAGCCTTAAGTCCCCTCCTTGCCTCTGCTCGCTATAACCATAACCTATGTCCGCCGCCTTTAAGTGGGTGTTTTGGTATAGGTCGAACCCGAAAAGATACGGATAATCGAATACCCAGGGTTCGGTAAAACTCAACTGGTAATCCCTTCTTACGGTACCTATCTCCGCCCTAACGGCGAGTTGCTGCCCGCCGCCGGTAAAGGTCGGGAAATTAAACAGGTCGAAATTACGCTGCGTAACCTGGATGAAGCCGACCAATTTATCTACGGTCGAGAAACCGCCGCCGAACGAGAACTCTCCTGTCTTAGTCTCCTTGACATCCACGATGAGGTTCGCCTTGTTCGGCTCAGCGCTCTTCTCTGTATCGAAAGTTATATCCTCAAAATAACCGAGATTGTAAAGCCTCTCCTTGGAACGCTGGAGCTTCTTCCCGTCAAAAGCCTGTCCGGGACGCAGCCTTAGCTCCCTCCTGATGACCTTGTCCTTCGTACGGACATTACCTTTGATCTCTATCCTGCCGACAAATGTAAGCTCGTTCTCTATGATGACGTACTTGACGTCAATATTGTTAGTCTCGGGATTAAGCGAACTCTCCGGCTTTATGGTAGCGTATATATACCCTTTCTCAAAGTAAAGGCCCTGCATCGCGTCGGCGTCGTTGCGCATCGCCTCCTGGCTGAAGGCCTTTCCCGCCGTCATCTTAAGGGGCTTCCTCAGGTCTTTCTCCGCGATGACGGCTTGGCCGGTTATCGTCAGCGTATTGACGAGATATTTCTTGCCCTCATCGACCTTTATGTTGATCCAGAGGGATCCGCCCTGTTCGCTGTACTTGAGGTCGGGTTCCAGCTTGATGTCAAGGTAACCGTTGTTTTCATAAAACGCTTTTATCTTTTCGAGATCGCTCTCGAAAGCATCCTCGTTAAAAGTGCCGGACCTGAAGAACCACCACGCCGTCTTCGTGGACATAAGCCTGGTGAGCTGGTCTGACTTGAACGCCTTATTACCCTCGAATGTTATCCTGTTTATCTTTACCCTTTTCTCCTCGTCTATCAGGATCGTGACGACCGCCTTATTGGTCACAGGATCAAGCCTTATCGCGTAATCCACCTTGGCGTGGGTAAACCCCTTCTTATAATACATCTCCCTGATGACCTTCGTGCTCTCTTTGAGCTGACGCTCGTCAAGGATCTCGTCCTGTTTTATCTTGAGCTCTTTCTTGAGCCTTTCATCCCTGAATGTCTTGTTGCCGGCGAAAATTATCTGGCCTATCGGCGGTTTCTCGGTCACCGTAAAGGTGATATCAAGGCTGTTTTCAAATTCCTTCACCTCGGCCTTCACATCGGAGAAATATCCGAGGCCGTAGATGCGCTTTATATCTTCATCGACCGTGGCCTTCTTATACGCCTCGCCCTGTTTGCTCTTTACCTTAGAAAGTATCAAGGACGAAGAGACCGCCTTATTTCCCGTGATATATACGCCCCCGACCGTCTTTTCCTGCGCGGCCAGGACCGGGACGGGATTCTCAAGGGAGGGATTTTCAGGCGATTCCGGGACGGATCCCACCAGCGCCTCTGCGGCTGCGGCTGGCGCCTGTTGCTCGGGCGCAACCATCTCCTCGGAAAAAACCGGTTTAAGGCTTAGGATCAAAAGGGCCGATAGGAAAATAACCCCGGGAAAGATCTTCATAGGTATATAAGGAATCCTCATTAAATGTTTAATTTAACATACACTAAAAACAATGTAAAGCTAATTGTGGACCCCTCCCATAATGACAAAGGAAGGTCCGTCTTTTAGGATTAGATATCCTGCCTTACTGACAGGTTCTCAAATCTCGTAAATTCTTTCAGGAACGCGAGTTTCGTCGGGCCGGTCGGGCCGTTGCGCTGCTTGGCTATCATCACTTCCGCGATGCCCCTGTTCTCTTCGGTGGGGTTATAAAATTCCTCGCGGAACAACAAAAGCACCAGGTCCGCGTCCTGCTCGATAGCGCCGGATTCGCGCAAGTCCGCCAGCTGCGGGCGCTTATCATCCCTTCCTTCCGGCTTCCTCGAAAGCTGGCTTACCGCGATAAGCGGGACACCCAACTCCTTGGACAAAGCTTTCAGCGAACGAGATATGTCGGATATCTCCTGCTGCCTGCCCTCGGACCGGAACGACGGGCTCTCGAGCAGCTGCAGGTAGTCTACTATTATAAGCTTGATGTCATGCATAGATTTAAGCCTTCTGGCCTTCCCTCTCAGCTCCAGGACCGAAAGCGCCGAGGAATCGTCTATAAATATGGGCGCTTCCGAGAATTTTCCTGCCGCGTTTACGAGGCGCGGCCAGTCGGTCTGGGAAAGGAAGCCGGTCCTCACCTTGCTGGCGTCGACCCTCGCGTGAGAGCAAAGCATCCTCTGTGCGAGCTGTTCCTTTGACATTTCCAGGCTGAAGACAGCCACTCCCTGTTTTAGCACTATGCCTACGTGTTCGGCGATGCAGCAGGCCAGGGCGCTCTTGCCCATCGACGGCCTTCCTGCGACCACTACAAGTTCGCCTTCATGCAAGCCGGAGGTCATCTTGTCGAAATCGTCGAACCCGGTCGCCAGGCCGGTCACGTTCGTCTTCCTCTGGTAGAGCGAATCTATGGTCTCTATGGAATCTTTTATTATCTCTTTGAGCGAGACGAACCCCCCTTCGACCTTCCTGGAGGTTATCTCGAATATCATCCGCTCGGCCTTGTCGAGTATCTCTTTCGCCTCGTCCTGGGCGTCGTATGCTGCCGAAAGTATGGTGGTGGCGCTCGTGATCAGGCTGCGGAGCATGCTCTTGTCTTTTACTATCTTCGCGTAATGGCTGATGTTGGCGGCGGTCGGAACGAAAGTAGTAAGGGAAGTGAGGTAGCTTATGCCGCCGGCCTCTTCGAGCTCGCCCTTCTTCTTCAGTTCGTCGACTAGCGTTATGAGGTCGACGGCCTTATTGTTGCTGTAAAGCCCTACGATGGCGTTGAATATTATCCTGTGAGCCAGTTTGTAAAAAACGTCTTCTTTCAGCAGCTCGACGGCATGCGATATCGCCTCTTCCTCTATCATCATAGAGCATAGGACAGCCATCTCGGCATCGAGGTCCTGCGGCGGGAGTTTCTCTAGGGATATATCCTTGCCTTCTTTGACCTGGGCCATGTTATTTCTTGACCACCCATAGTTTCAGGTTAGCGGTGATATCCTGGTGCAGTTTTATCGGGATCTGGAATATCCCTATCTGGGTTATATGGTCTTTGATCTCTATCCTCTTCTTGTCGACAGTTATGCCCTCGGCCTCCAGCGCTTTCTGTATGTCGATGTTCGTGACCGAACCGAACAACTTGTCGTCCTTTCCCGCCTCTACGGCTATGGTGCAGGAGACTTTTGAGATGGCATCGGCGAGCCTGGCCGCTTCCTGCCTCTCCTTCTCCATCGCCTCGGCCTTCTGTTTCTTGTTGGCTTCGGCAGTCTTTATATTCTGCTCGGTAGCCGCCAGGGCCAGGCCGCGCGGTAAAAGGAAGTTCCTGGCGTAGCCTTCGCTCGCGGATATTATATCGCCGGATTTCCCGAGGTTATCGACATCCTTCAACAATATCAATTTTGTCGCCATTGAACGCCCTCTCTATATTTTGGAAAACTTAGACCGAGGTATAAGGTATGAACGCGGCGAGGCGGGCCTTCTTTATGGCCTTCGCGAGCATGCGCTGGTGTTTCGCGCAATTTCCGGATATCCGCGACGGTATGATCTTGCCCCTTTCCGTCACAAATTTCGCGATCCTCATCGTGTCTTTGTAATCTATCGCTTTTACCTTCTCCCCGCAGAATTTGCAGACCTTCTTCCTGTATACCCTCTTCTCTCTTCTTTCCATCTTCTGCCTGTTCTCTCCTTACTGTCGGTTAAAACGGCGCATCTTCTCCGGATGGCGCGTTGGTTTGCGTATCGGCAGGCTCGGCCTCCGGGCCGCCCTCCTGTTTGGTTCCTTTGGCCCGTCCCAGGAATTGCACCCGTTCGGCGATGACCTCAACCGCGGAGCGTTTTTCGCCCTGGGGCGTTTCCCAGCTGCGGCTCTGGATCCTTCCCTCGACGAAGACCGGGCTGCCTTTAGAAAGATACTCGCCGCACGTCTCCGCCATCTTGGCCCAGACGACCACTTTAATAAAAGAGACCTCTTCCTTCTTCTCTCCCTGCTGCGTATAGACGCGGTTGACCGCGACGGTGAATGTCGTGACCGCGCTCCCGCTCGGGATATACCTCAGTTCGGGATCCCGCGTCAGATTACCGATCAGAAATACCTTGTTAAGGTTGGCCATAGATACCTCTCTTATTGGGCCTCGTGGATGAAGATGACGGCCCTGAGGACAGATTCGTTTATCTTATAGACCCTCTCCATCGCCACAATCGACTGCGGCTCGGCGGTAAAATACGCCAAAAGGTAGCGGCCCTTCTTCTCTTTCTTTATGGGATAGGCGAGGTCTCTGATCCCTAATTCCTCTTTAGCATCGACCTTCCCGCCGTTCTTGGTGATGACCTCTACGACTGCGGCGGTCAGCTTCCCGTATTCTTCGTCGCTTAAGTTAGGTTTGAGTATGAAAAGCCCTTCGTATTTCTTCATCTACCCTTCCTTTCTATTCTTCAGATTGAACCGAGTCGCGGCGCGTTCTACGCCGCCCTTGAGCCATGTTTCGCAACAATCGACGGAAGTTTCCATTGCTTCGCCTAGGATCGCTTCTTCGGACTTCTTGAAAGTCGAGAGGACATATCCGCTCAGGCCGGAGCTTTCTGTATCCGTGTTCCGCTCTTGCATGCAAGAGCGGGGCTTGCCTATGCCGACCTTAAGCCTCGCGAAATCGCCGCTTCCGAGGTGCTCTATTATTGAAGCGAGGCCGTTGTGGCCTCCGGCAGAGCCGTCGGCCCTTATGCGCGTGATCCCGAGAGAGAGGTTGACGTCATCGCAGATAACGAGCAGGTCGCAAAGTTCGGTCTTCCTGCGCGAGAGTATCGCCCTGACAGCCTCTCCGGACCTGTTCATATAGGTCTGGGGAAGCGCTATGGTCACTTCCTCCCCTAACATCCTGCCTCTTCCAATGAGCGAATTGAACGCCTTCGTATTTAACCTTATGCCGTGGCTGCCGGCCAGCGTGGACGCGACCATGAAACCCACGTTGTGCCGGGTCTTTTCGTATCTCTTCCCGGGATTCCCTAGGCCGATGATCACTTTCATCTCGTTGACCGTTATTCCTTCTTCTCTTTCTCCTTAGCCTTCGCTGCTTCTTCCGCAGCTATCTCTTCGGGTTTCTTCTGCTTCAGGACTTCGGGTTCGGCCGGGGCGGTTTCTGCAGCGGCAGCGACTTCCTCAGGCACGATCTCTACCGGTTTCTCAACCGCGAAGATCCTGACCTCGGGGTCATTGAGTATCTTGACGCCCTTAGGCGCGACTATATCCTTGATAAAAAGCGCATCGCCTATCTTCATGTTGCTGACATCGACCTCAAGTTTCTGCGGGATATCGGTAGGCAAACACTCGACCTGGATCTCCCAGAGGAGATGCTCGAGCACGCCTCCGTCCTGCTTGACGCCGGCGGCCTCGCCCTTCGAGGCGAGAGGCACGTTCACCTTGATCTCCTCGGTAAGCGAGATCTCGTTGAAATCGACGTGCAATATGTGGCCGCTCAGCGGGTCATGCTGGATCTCTTTTATGATGCAGGTCTTGGCTTTCGCCTTCTCATCGCCCTCGATCTTGAGGTTGATGAGGGCGTTCTCTCCAGCCGAGGTATGGAGCGCCTTATCCATCGCTTTCCTGTCGAGGAAAAGCGGCATGGATTTCTCGCCCTTCCTGTAGACGACGGCGGGGATTATCCCCTTTACGCGTTCGCGCTTTACTACTTCTTTACCGAGTTCCTTCCTTGCTTTAGCTTCCAGTTTTACCTGTTCCATTTAACTTCTTTCTCCTTTTATTGGTACACTTTATCGAATAGCGTGCTTATCGATTTCTCGTAGTGTATCCTCTCTATCGCCTGTCCCAAAAGCGGCCCGACCGATAACACTTTTATTCGCGGGATCATCTTCTCCCTGGGTATGGGTATCGTGTCGGTCACTATCAATTCCTCCAGTTCGGAATTTTCTATCCTCTCTATGGCCGGCCCTGATAAAACGGCGTGCGTGGCCGCGGCAAAGACCTTCCTTGCCCCCGCGTTCTTGAGCGCAGCGACCGCCTCGACGAGGGTCCCTGCCGTAGCGACAAGGTCATCGATAAGGCAAACGTTCTTGCCCTTGACCTCGCCCATTATGTTCATTACCTCGGCTTCCTTGTCGTTTATCCGCCTTTTATCCACGACGGCCAGTCCTGCCTTGAATTTTTTAGCGTAAGCGCGCGCCATCTTCATCCCGCCGACGTCCGGCGAGACGACGACGAGGTTGGGAAGGTGCATCTTCTCGAAATATTTCATGAAAGTGTTTACCGCGAAGAGGTTATCGAGCGGTATGTCGAAAAATCCCTGTATCTGGCCCGCGTGCAGGTCCATCGTAAGGACACGGTTCGCGCCGGCGACGGTTATGAGGTTGGCGACCAGCTTCGCCGTGATCGGGACGCGCGGCCGGTCTTTCCTGTCCTGCCTGCTGTACCCGTAATAAGGCATGACCGCGGTGATGCGCCGCGCCGATGAGCGCCTTATGGCATCTGTCATTATCAACAATTCCATTAGATTATCGTTTACCGGATTGCAGGTCGGCTGAACGATAAAGACGTCCCGGCCCCTCACGTCCTCGGCGATCCTTATCCTTACCTCGCCGTCGTTGAACCTGTCGACCTGGGCATTGCCTAACTGGACTTTAAGGTAATTACAGATCTTCTTCGCCAGGTCGCGATTCGCGTTGCCGGAAAATACCAGTATCTCCTTATTGTTCTTCATCTTTTGCCCTTTGCCTTTTTGGATTTATCCAATATCCTCGCCGGCACTCCCACGACGACAGCTCCGGCCGGGATGTTTTTATTTTTTAAGACAACGCTTCCCGCGCCTGTTGCGGCGCCGTTCCCGATCTTGACCGGGGCGACCAGTATCGTGCCGCTCCCGATAAAAGCCTTATCCCCTATCACGGTCCCGCTCTTCCTCTTCCCGTCGTAGTTGGCCGTTATCGTGCCGCATCCCACGTTAGCGCCTTTGCCGACGACGGTATCGCCGAGGTAGGTCAGGTGCTTGGCCTTCGACTTGGAGCCGATCTTCGAACGGACGATCTCGACAAAATTCCCGATCTCGGCGCCGTCACCGATGGCCGTGCCGGGCCTTAACCTGCAGAACGGCCCTATCGAGCAGCGCTTGCCTATGACCACATTCTTCTCGATAAAGGTAAAGGGATATATTACCGTGTCCCTGCCGATCTTCGCCTCCGGCGATATGAATGTCGTCGTCGGGTCCAATACGGTGACCGACCCGCCGGTAAGTTCCTTTATCTTCCTTTGGTTCAATATCGAATATGCCTTAGCCAAATCAGCCCTCGAGTTGATCCCGATGGACTCATCGGGATCGCCGGTCTTGAATGCGCCGACTTTCTTGCCGTCTTCCAAAAGGATAGCGATCACGTCGGTCAGGTAGAATTCCTTCTTGACCTTCGATCTCTGCACCTTGTCAATGGCTTCAAAAAGGTCTTTGCGGTCGAAACAATAGAGCCCGACGTTTATCTCGCGGACCCGCTTCTCTTCCGCCGTCGCCTCCTTATCCTCAACTATAGCCTCCACGCCGCCTGATATCCCGCGGATGATCCTGCCGTATCCGGACGGGTCTTCCATCTCGACGGTCAGGACCGTACAGGAAGACGCGAAAGCCTTATGCTGCTTTACCAAAGACCGTAAGGTCTCTTTTTTTACGAGAGGAACATCGCCGTAAAGGACCGCGACATCATCAAACCGCGATAATTCTTTCTTCGCGGACTTTACCGCGTCCGCCGTGCCGAGCTGCCTCTCCTGGACGACGGGCCTGGCCTTACCTTTAAGGAAACGCCCGATCTCTCCGGCCCCGCGGCCTATCACGACGGCCGGTTTTTCGAACCCGCATGCCGACGCCGCGTCCAGGACATGCTGAAGGACGGGTTTCCCGTGCAGGTCATGCAGGACTTTCGGTATATCGGAATAGAAACGCGTTCCCTTGCCGGCGGCAAGGACCACACAACCGAAGCCGCTCAATTTGTGCTCTTATCCCTTAAGCTATTTTACGTTTGTCTTTGTCTTCGCCGCGCGAGATGAGTATGGGCATGGTCTTGCGCGTGACGCATTCGGGCGTGATTACGCACTCCGCGATCTCGTTCTGCGACGGAATATCATACATCACTTCGAACATTATCTCTTCGAGTATCGAACGCAGGCCGCGCGCTCCGGTGCCTTTATGCATGGCCTCTTTCGCGATCGCTACAAGCGAATCCTCGGGGATCGTAAGTTTCACGTTCTCCATCTCGAAAAATTTCGTATATTGCTTTACCAGCGAATTCTTCGGCTTGATGAGGACTTCAACGAGGTCCTTTTCGTCAAGCGGGTTGAGCGTCGCGACGACCGGAAGGCGCCCGACGAATTCCGGGATCATCCCGAACTTCAACAGGTCCTCGGGCTCGACGCGGGAAAGGAGGTCTCCCAGCTTCTTGGCCTTGCTGGCCTGCGGCTCGTCGAGATATGTGCTGAAGCCAATAGTCTTCTTCCCTATCCTGTGCTCTATTATCTTGTCGATGGTAGAGAAAGTCCCTCCGCAAATAAAAAGTATGTTGGTCGTATCGACCTGTATGTATTCCTGCTGCGGATGCTTCCTGCCGCCCTGGGGCGGGACATTGGCGGTCGTCCCTTCCAGGATCTTTAACAGCGCCTGCTGGACGCCTTCGCCCGAGACATCCCTCGTGACCGAGACGTTCTCCTGGGTCTTCCCTATCTTATCTATCTCATCGATATATACTATCCCGTATTGCGCGCGTTTTACGTCGTAATTGCACGCCTGGAGGAGGCGCAAAAGCACGTTCTCGACGTCCTCTCCCACGTAACCGGCCTCGGTCAGCGGCGTGGCGTCGCAGAGCGCGAACGGCACATCGAGCACCTTCGCGAGCGTCCTCGCCAAAAGCGTCTTACCGGACCCTGTCGGCCCGATAAGCAGGACATTCGACTTCTCAAACTCGACGTCGCGGCTCTGGACCTGCGTGACTATGCGTTTGTAATGGTTATAAACGGCAACGGAAAGCTGCCTCTTGGCGCGCTCCTGCCCGACGATGTATTGGTCGAGCTGGCGCTTTATCTCGGCGGGTTTTAAAAGGTCCTTGACGCGGGATTCGCGTTTCTGCTTAAGCTCCTCTTCCTCATCGCCGGACAAGATCTGTCCGCAAAGCTTGACGCAACTCTCGCAGATGTACGCGCCCTGCCCTGAGAACAATTTTTTGACCTTTTCGCGGGATTTCCCGCAAAACGAGCATCTCTCTGTCATTCCGATTCGCCTCGCATTGGTTGCCCGGTGAGGATTCGAACCTCAACGCCGAGATCCAAATTCTCGTGTGCTACCCTTACACTACCGGGCAGAAGAAAATAAAACTAGCGGTTAGTCTTCTTCTTCTGCGTACTCCGCCCCTTTGGCTGGGACAGGACCCTTCTTCTTCTCGGCATCAAAGGCATCCAGGACCTTCTTCTGGATAAGCTCCCTGAATTCGAGCGTGATAGGATGGGCTATGTCTTTGTGTTCCGCCTGGCGTTCCTTCGCCTCGTCCTCCGGGCTCTTCGCCGCCTGACGGGTGATGCAATCCAGGCCGGAACCGCAGTTGTTGCAATATTTGGAGCGCACTACGTTCTTAAAATTGCATTTAGGGCAGGGTTCCTTCATCTTCCTCGACGGCATCGCGACGAAGAGGCCCTTCTGCCCCTCGATGACCTTTATATTCCTGACGACAAACGCATTGTCGAAAGTGACCGTGGCGTAAGCCTTAAGCTTCCTGTCCTGACCCTCTTTCATGAAGACCCTGACCTCGGTGATCTGCATCTGCCGCTCCTTTCCCCCTCAGATGAAGTCCCGCCCGGCGGGATCGAGGAATGACTGGCTTACCACAAAGTCTGCGCGACAAAAGCCTGCCACCCCTTCCTAAGTATGAGCCTACTCTTAGCTTCCAGAGCTTCCTCTTTACCGGAAGCCACCCCATACACAGTAGGTCCGCTGCCGCTCATTATCGAAAACCTGAGCCCCGCTTCTTTTATCGCAGATTTCATCTCGGAGATGGCGCTGAACTTACGTTCAACCGGGACTTCCAAGCTATTAAATAAAAGATCCTTAAGGCCCTCAAATCTTATCTCTTTGAGGCGAACAGGGTTAATTCTACTATCAGAAGGGGCCGAAGTCAAGCCCAAATTTAGGGCCTCATAGGCTTCTTTTGCCAGCACCGGAAACCCGGGATTCACAAGGAGATACCAAAAACCGTCTTTTTCCTGCCCGGCCCCGCACGGTTCGAGGATTTCGCCTCTCCCGCGGCCTATCGCCCTCCCTGAATCGAGCAAAAAGAAGGCGACATCAGCCCCTATGGCGCCGCTTATCTCAAATAATTGACTTTTATTAAGTTTTAAGTTCCAAAGCTCGTTCAGGCCGCGCAAAGCGTAGGCGCAATCCGAGCTGGCGCCGCCTAACCCGGCGGCGACCGGGATATTCTTCTTTAAGGTCATCTCCACCCCGGCCAACACTCCGCATTTTTCCCTGAGCATCTGCGCGGCCTTGTAGATCAGGTTGCGCTTATCACAAGGCACTTGTGGGTCATCGCATTTTACCACAATATCTTCGGGTATCGGCTTCAGGGTAAGCTCATCGCAGAGGTCTATGCGCTCGAAGACGGTCTCTATATCGTGATATCCGTCGGGCCGCTTGCGCAGGACCTTAAGGCACAGGTTTATCTTTGCGGGAGGTCTTAAGTTGATTACAGGCATTACTTTTTGGTTTTAAGGAGTTCAAGCGCCGCTTTCACGATGCCCTCGGCGGTAAGGCCGAAATACTTCATGAGCTCAAGGGCCTCTCCGGATTCGCCGAAACGGTCCTTCATCCCTACTATGCGCATCGGGACCGGGTAATTTTCGGCGAGCACTTCGGCGACCGCGCTGCCCATCCCGCCTGCGACCGTGTGCTCCTCGGCGGTGACGATAGCCCTTGTCTCCTTCGCGGCCTTTATTATCTCTTCCTTATCTATCGGCTTTACCGTATGGAGATTTACTACTCGGGCCGACACTCCCTGTTTCTTGAGGTCGTCCCTCGCCTTCAGCGCTTCATGCACCATAATACCGGTCCCTATTATAGTGAGATCGGAACCGTCGGCCATGCGCAAAGCCTTGCCTATCTTGTAAGTATCCTTATAATCGGTTATTACCGGGGAAGGTTCGCGCCCCAGCCTTAAGTATACCGGCCCGGGATGCGAAGCGGCCGCGAGTGTCGCGAGGCGCGCCTCTTCCGAATCGCACGGTACGATAACCGTCATATTCGGCAGTACGCGCATCAATGTGATCTCTTCCAGGGCCTGGTGCGAGGCGCCGTCCGGGCCGACAGATATCCCGCCGTGGCTGCCCGCGATCTTGACGTTTAAGTTCATGTAGCAGACCGAAAGCCGTATCTGGTCCCAGGCGCGGCCCGAAGCGAAGACGCCGAACGTGCACGCGAACGGGACCTTGCCGCTCAACGCGAAACCAGCGGCAGTCGATATCATATCCTGCTCGGCTACCCCGAAATCGAAGAACCTCTCCGGATATTTATCCCTGAACCAATTGGCGCGCACCGAGGCGGTAAGATCCGCGGACAATACTACGACGTCCTTGTTGGACTTTCCGAGCTCGACCAGCGCCTCGCCGAATCCGTCGCGCGTGGGTTTAATTACAGCCATTTATTTAAGTCCATCTTCTATTTCTTTCAGCGCCTTTTCAAGGTCGGCCTTCTTGACCGCCGTACCGTGGTATCCGGGCGCGTTCTTCTCGATGAACGAGACGCCCTTGCCCTTTACCGTATGCGCTATTATCACCGTGGGTTTCCCTTTTATCATCTCGGCCTTATCGAGCGCGTCCATTATCTGCTTGAAATCATGGCCGTCTATCTCTATGACGTGCCAGCCGAAAGCGAGCCATTTGTCCTTTACCGGCTCGAGGTTCTTGATGTCGCTCGTCCAACCGTCTATCTGCTGCTTGTTGAGGTCTATGATAGCGCAGAGGTTGTCGATCTTATAATGCGCGGCCGTCATGGCGGCTTCCCATACCTGACCTTCGTCAAGCTCGCCGTCTCCCAACAGGCAATATACCCTGTAATCCTTGAAGTCCATGCGCGCGGATAGCGCCATCCCGTCTGAGATGGAGAGCCCCTGTCCGAGCGAGCCGGTCGAGGCCTCGCAGCCCGGCGTGCTGAGGCTCGCGTGCCCCTGGAGTATCGAACCGCGCTTTCGCAGGGTCATAAGGGCCTCGCACGGGAAGAATCCCCTGCGCGCGAGCACCGCGTAGAGCGTCGGGCAAGTGTGGCCCTTCGAAAGGACGAACCTGTCTCTCTCCGGCCATTTGATATTCTTGGGGTCATAACGCAATTTATAATAATAAAGGGCTACGACGATCTCGATGCATGAGAGCGAGCCGGACGTATGTCCGGACCCCGCCTCCGAAAGCATCGTCAGGACGTCCTTCCTTATCCCTTTAGCCGTATCTTTTAACTGGTCGAGGCTTGGTCTTGCCATTATCTCCGGGCTTTCTGCGATCTTTCGAGCTTCTCTTTGATCGACGGCTGGTCGACTTTCAATTCCAACGACTTCTTCCAGGCGTCCTCCGCCTTCGCCGTCAGGCCTTTCTTGTAATATGCGTCCCCAAGGTGGTCATAGAGTATCGAATCTTTCCCGTAAATGGATATCGCCTTCTCGAGCTGGACTATCGCCTCGTCGGTCATCCCCTTCTTGAAATATGCCCAACCGAGGCTATCTATATAGGCGCCGTTATTCGGGCTTATATCGATAGCGCGCTTGATGAGGCTTATCGCCTCATCGAGGTTCGTCCCCTCTTCGGCGTACATATAGCCCAAAAAGTTAAGCGCGTCGGCATGCCTGGGGTTGAGCGCGATCGCCTTTTTTAATTCTTCTATGGCGAGCGCTTTATCCCCGCTGCTTTCGTAGACTGAGGCCAAATAAAAATATCCTTCGGCATCCTTCGGCGCGAGTTCTATAGCCCGCTTATAGGCGGCTATGGCCTCCGCCGGCATCTTCTTCTGCGAATAGGCCATCCCTTTCACTATAAAGGCCAGGTTGACGCGCGGCTCATTTTTTATAACGGCCGCCTTATCAAGGAAGCTAAGTGCCTCGTCGGGCTTCTTTTCATCTAGATAGACATACGCGAGCTCAAGATAACCGTCTATCTTATCCGGCGCGAGGCCGATGATAAGTTTATAGGTCGCGATCGAGTCCTCAATTTTTCCGGCGCGGTAATACGCGTGCGCAAGCAAGGCATATATCTTCGTGTTCAGCGGCTCGGCCTCGAGGGTCTTCTTGTAGTCCTCTATCGCCTTGGGGTAATCGCCCTTAAGTTCCCAGATTATCGCCCTGCTCAGGCGCGCTTCGGCATAATCGGGATTGAGCTTTACGGCCGCGTCGAAATGTTTGAGCGCATCGTCATATTTCCCTAACTTCGTGTAAAAGATCCCCAGCGTAAAATGTATCAGCCCCGACTCCTTGCCTTCCTTGAGGATGTCCTCGTAAACCTTGGCGGCTTCCTCTATCTTTTTCTGGACCACGTAAAGATCGGCGAGCGAGGCGAGGGCTTTGATGTCGTGCGGGTCCTTTTTTACTATCTCTTCATATTGCTGGGCGGCCTTGTCGAATTTCTTCGTTATCGTGTAGAGGAGGGCGAGGGTAAAACGGGCATTGACGTCCGAAGGGTCGCTCTCGATCGCAATATTGAGGTATTTCTCCGCATCCTCGGACTTGTTGAGCCGGATATAATCAAGCGCTATGCACGTATTTATGGTCGAGGACTTGGGGTCCTGCTTCAGGGCCTTCTTGTATTCCTCGATGGCCCGCTCGAACTTTGATTCGTTGTCGAGCATGTTGCCCATGAGAAAACGGGCATAAGACCTCGTATCGGCGCTCTTCGATTTTTGGCCTTCGGAAAAAAGGGTATCGTAATCGGAGAGGCGCTCGGAAGACCTGCAATAGAGAGGCGACCCTTTTATTATGGCAAAAAGGGCCACCCCTGTTATGGCAACGAGAATATACTTTTTCACCTGTGGAAAGCCGGGTCCCAAGAAAGACTACTTCTTCTTGTGCCTGTCCCTGCGGAGCCTCTTTTTCCTCTTGTGCGTCCTGATCTTCCTTCTTTTGCGCTTTTTACCGCACGGCATCTTGTGCTGCCTCCTTTTAATATATGACTTTATTGAGCGGGTATTCGATTATGCCTTCCGCCCCGGCCTGTTTCAATTTGGGTATGAGCTCGCGCACCTGTTTCTCGTCTATGATCGTCTCGATTGCGCACCATCCGGGAACGCTCAGTTGGGAGATCGTGGGCCTGCGCATGGCCGGAAGTATGCCGAGGATCTTCTTCAGGTTCTTGTTCGCGATGTTCATCTTCAGACCGACCTTCTCCTCGGCGGCTATGGCGCCCTTGAGGAGTATGGCGATCTTCTCTATTTTCGCCCTCTTCCAGGGGTCCTTCCAGGATTTTTTGTTCGCTATTAATTGGGTCGTCGATGTGCATAGCGTCTCGACGATCTTGAGGTTGTGCGCGCGCAGCGACGAGCCGGTTTCGGTAAGCTCGACGATGGCGTCGACAAGGCCGGAATATACCTTGGCCTCTGTCGCGCCCCAGGAGAATTCGACGTCGGCGGCGACTTTCTTCTTCTTAAGATATTCTTTTGTGAAATTTACGAGTTCGGTGGCTATCCTTTTGCCGCTGAGGTCCTTTACGCCGCGTATATTGGAATTCTCCGGGACGGCCAGGACCCACCTTACGGGATTGAGGCTCTGTTTGGCGTAGGTAAGCTCTTCGACGCGGATGACGTCGGACTTGTTCTCGAGTATCCAGTCGTTGCCGGTAATGCCGCAATCGAGGATGCCCCCTTCGACATACCGCGACATCTCCTGCGCCCTCAACAGGACAGGGGCAAGCTCCGGGTCGTCGGTCGAAGGAAAATACGATCTATCCGAGGCGGATACGGAAAACCCGGCCTTCTTAAACAGTTTAAAGGTAGCCTCTTGCAGGCTACCTTTAGGCAAACCTATTTTTAGCTTTGACATGCCTCATATTCTATATTTAACGGGCCTAAAAGTCAACGATATTTTCGCCGGAAGCCAGTTCTTCCGTCAGCACGAACTCTCCGGCGAGGTCATCCTTTGAGAGGAGCGCGACCGAGACAAGGCCCGATCCGCCGGATGACAGGGAAAAGACCATCAGGTTGATCGCAACGACTAATGTCGCCGCGACAAGGACCGGCTTGGGCTGGAATATCGCGGAGAAGGCCCCGCCCAGGTTTTCGGCGAACCCATAGCCGCGGCTGGAGTTACGGCTGTCTATGGCATCCAGCCTTTCCCGCAATTCCCTGTCGAACTTCAGCCAAAACTCTTTTTGAGGCTCGGGAACTTTCTTCTTCGCCATCGTCTCCATAATATCCTTAAACGACGCCATATTGGCCACCCCCATCCGTATTTATGTACGGCGATAACGCCTTTTGCAGGTTCTTTGTCGCGCGAAAAAGATGGACCTTCGCGGTCGACTCGCTGCATTTTATCACGCCGGCGATCTCGCCCAATTTCATCCCGTGTACATGTCTTAATATAAATGTTATCTTCTGCTTCTCCGGCAGCCTATTTATCGCCTCGTCGACTTTTTCCCGTATCTCCTTGTTGAGGAGCGCCTTTCCCGGGTCCGGACCGCCCTCGATCGCCTCTACCGGCGCCGCATCGTCCTCATCCGCAGGCTCAGGCATGTCGACAAGCACCTTCATCCTAGACTGCTTCTTCCTTAAGACGTCCCTGCACTGGTTCACCAGTATCCTGTAAAACCAGGTATAGAAAGCCGAGCCGCCGCGGAATCTCCTGATATTCAAATACGCCTTTACGAACGCCTCCTGCAGCACGTCCTTGGCATCCTCGGCGTTCCCGGTAAAATTGTAAGCGAGGGCGAACGCCTTCCCCTTGTAGATATTTACAAGTGAGTCGAACGCAGCCCGCTCGCCATTTCTTGCCCGTTCAATAA
This sequence comes from Candidatus Omnitrophota bacterium, assembly GCA_028716565.1. Classification (NCBI taxonomy): domain Bacteria; kingdom Pseudomonadati; phylum Candidatus Omnitrophota; species Candidatus Omnitrophota bacterium. Next base: position 226,357 of record JAQUPL010000002.1, on the reverse strand, counting down.
GCAGAAGTTCAGGATCCAATTATCGGTTCGACCCCTACTTGCCCGTATCCGCCAGGTCCTTCTTAAGCTCTGAGATGGTAGACTCCATCCTCTCTATCTGGCCCTGGACCATCGCCTTGTACTTCTCCGGGTCCTTCTTCTTCAGCTCCGCCAGCCTCTCGCGTATCTGCCCGCGCCTATGGTCCAACATCTTTTTGAACTGCTCGGGATGCCTTTCCCCGTATTCCCTCAGCTTATGGAACCTCTCGAAGCCCCGCTCTCTCGCTTGGCCCTTGCCGATATAATAACCGGTAAAGGCCGAGCTTGACGCGATGATCAGGACAAGCGCTGCCGCCAAAATTGTCTGGGATACCTTCATCTTATCCTCCTTTTACTTTATTAGACGTATAATGAGCGTAAAAAGTTTACTTTATTTTACCATAAATGGGGTTGCCTGTCCCCGGTTTTCCTGTTATAATGTTTTGACTTTATATACCCCCTCGCGATGGGGGTTCCAAGGAGAACCTAAAATGCTCAAACAGATCAGGGAAAACGCAAGAATACCGCTTTATCTTTTAATAGTCGCCTTCATCGGGATGTACGCGATTAGCAGCCATGAGACCAACCCGCCGGCCGGAAAGATATTCGGCAGGAAGGTCCCCATAAGCGATTTCCGGAAGGCCTATAACGCCGCGGCGACCCAGTTGAAAATGAGGTACGGCAACCTGCCCGACGATTCGAAAGTACAAAAGGTGGTCGAGGACGAGGCATGGAACAGGCTCATAATGCTCTACGAGGCAAAAAAAGAGCGTATAAAAGTCAGCGATAAGGAGATCGTCGATTCCGTCAAGGGGGTAACCGCCTTCAACGACAAGAGCGGCAGGTTCAGCAAGAGGCAATACGAGGAGATACTGAAATACAGCCTCGGCCTCACCCCTGCCGAGTTCGAGGGACAGGTCAAAGAGAACCTGACGATAGACAAGTTGATCGAAAAACACAGCGGCGACGCGAAGATCACCGACGACGAAGTCCTCAAGGAATATAAATTCCTGAACGAAAAGGCGAAAGCCGATTACGCGTTGTTCAAGACCGCCGATAACCTTCCGAAGGCCGCGGCGACCGAAGGCGAGATAAAGGCCTATTTCGAAAAGAACAAAGAGGCCTTTAAGATACCCGCGCAGGTGAACGCGGAATACATCGCCAAGCCGTTCCCGGACGACAAGGAAGAGACTAAACAAAAGATCAGGAAAGAGATGAAGGATGTCTCCTACGAATTAGCCGCGAACACGGACCTCGCGGCGGCCGCAAAGAAGTTCTCGCTCGCGGTAAAAGAGACGGGCCTTTTTAACAGGGAGACTAATATCCCGGCTATAGGATACGACCTCAAATTCGCGGACGCCGCGCTTTCTCTTGCCGCGGGCCAGGTCAGCAGCCCCATCGAAACAAAGACCGGCGTATACATAATAAAGATAAAGGAAAAGAATCCGGAGCGCCAGGCCGCCCTCGCCGAGGTAAAAGACGCCGTCGAAAAAAGCTTAAAGGCGGAAAAAGCTGATGCGACGGCAAAAACCAAGGCGCAGGAAGCACTGAAGGCAATAAAGGCCTCCATCGAAAAGAAAGAGTCGTTCGAGTCGGCCGCGAAAGGGCTGTCGTTATCCGTCAAAAAAACCGACGCGTTCGCGCGCGGACAATATATAGAAGGGCTCGGTGTGGCGCCTGAGTTCGCGGAAGCCGCGTTCTCCTTAAAACAGGGCGAGGTATTCGGCGACGCGGTCAGGGTCCATGACGGATATGCGATCGTGAAACAGGATTCCATAGTCCCTATAGACGAGAAGAAATACGAGGAAGAAAAAGATAAATTAAAGAAGATGATGGCGGAGCAGAAGAGATATTTCGCCTCGATAACCTGGTTCAGCGAGCTTAGGAAGAAAGCGGATCTCCAGGATAATCTCGACAAGGCGCTGGGACGCAGCCGATAGTCTCGCCCATCACGCTTACCGGCTGGAGGAATTCCAATTCAAGGAGCTTCCAGCCGTCTTCTTCTTTGATGAGCTTCAGCCTGAACTTATCCTTCTCCCCTTCCAGCCCCTGCATTATCGTTTCCGATGCCCCCCCGCCGGTGCGACCTATTATAAGGGCGACCACTTCCACGTCCGCCTCTGTCTTCGCCGCGTTCAGTTTTATATCCACACTCTCAATATTTATGAAGACATCCTTATAATACGAGACGAAACTCTTCGCGCCGTAGACAATGGCCGGGCGGTCATTGCCGTATTTGTCCTTGTAGTTGAAAGAGACCATATCCGAGATGCCGAGGATGTTCTTCTTCTCGATACGGGATTTCCCTGTCATTATGAATTTTTTTATCCGGGCCTGCTCGCCGCCGAAGACGCCCTGGATGATGTTATAGGCGAAGAAGGCTACCAGGGATATCGCGACTGCCCAGAGGTAGATCTTAATATAATTTCTTATTTGGAAGTCCATTGAATTTATTGAAGAGTTCGAGGCATTCTTTTCTCATAAAGCCCGGGACGAGCTTTACTTTACTTTTGCCGAGGGATCTGAGGCGGCTGTCTGTTATTTCGAGCTCGTTGAAGCCGATCTTCTTGGCGTCTTTTGTTGACGTGCCGTAGATTATCTTATCTATGCGGGCCCAGTGTATCGCGGAAAAACACATCGGGCACGGTTCTGTCGTCGAATAGATAACGCATCCCGAAAGATCGAAAGTCCTTAATTTGCGCGAGGCGAGGCGGATGGCGTTAATCTCAGCGTGGCATGTCGCGTCATTTTTCAGGACAGTGTTTCTCGCTACAGCGATCACCCTGTCGCCTTTTACGATACATGCGCCGAACGGCCCGCCGTCCATCCTCTTGAGGTTCTTTTCGGCCTCTTTTATGGCCAGGAGCATGAATTTCTTTTTCACTTATCCTTTAACTCCCTTATTGCGTCCGTGGCGATCCATCGGGCGGCCTTTGAGTCTATATTATATATTTCTTTTGCGGCTTTTAACGCGGCTTTCCTGAGCTTCGGGTTGCGCTTGCCGATCTGGCGCAGGGCCCAGTTGACGGCCTTCCTTACGTAATTGCGCTCGTCTGTAGATTCCCTCTTTATCACGGGGAAATAAACCATGAATGCCGCGTCTTTCGCCTTCTTGTCATGGACCGCAAGGCAAGCCATCAGAGCGAAACCCGACCGCTTATAATATTCTTCTTTCTTCCCGCTCCATTCGAGGGTCTTCTTGTGGGCGACCGGCGTATAAGAAAAAAGGTTCGAACATACCTGGTCGCAAACGTCCCACGAATCAAAATCCCTGGCCCACTTATCCATCTCTTCGGGAGTGATTCTATCTGGATCGGCTACCATACCGGCGAGGATGCGCGCTTCGTGGATGCCTGCCGCCCACAGTTTTTGGGCGAGGGCATGGTCTTTGCCTGCTTGCCTCGCTATCTTCCTTAGCGCGGGGATGGGCACGCCGAGGGTATTACGGGAATTGATGCCGAAGCGGGCCATCCCCGCGATATTTTTGGGATTCGAAAGGGATCTGAGCTTTTTTAATATCTCTTCGGCAGTGTAACGCGACATGGATTATTTCTTAAGCGTGATCTCGACGAGTTTCGCGGTGACGCCCGGAATGGCATTAAGCCTTTTGGCGAGTTCCTTATTTTTCCTGCTATCGCCGACGAGCTCGAGGATTATCAGGCCGACGTCCGAACACTGGTTGAGGACGCCGTCGTGGATACCGAGGCGCGTCTTGACGAAGCAGCCGTATTTGGTGAGGACCTTCTGGAAATTTACCGCCGATCTACTGCGGGTGCGCAAAAGCGCTATCAGTATGCTCTTCATCTTCCCTCCTTTAATCCTTAATCCCCAAAACAGGTCCCGACCGCGCGCGCTGACGCGACGAGCGGATGGTTCCTCGGGACAAGCCTTTTGCCCCTGGCTACTTCCCTGAGCGAGACTTTCACGAACTCATTGTTCCTGACCGCGACCATATGGCCGAACGCACCCTCGTTTATAAGATCCACCGCCCCTGTCCCGAGCTGTGTGGCGAGGACCCGGTCGAAAGGCGTGGGCGAGCCGCCCCTCTGTAGATGGCCCATTATTACGGCGCGCGTCTCGATGCCGCACGCTAATTTCTCGATCTGGGTGCCGAGGACAAAGCTTATGCCGCCGAACCTGGCAGACTCAAAGCTCTCTTTTACCACCCTCTTTATTACGACATCCCCGCCCTTCGGCTTCGCGCCTTCGGATATCACTATTATGCTGAACCTCTTGCCCTTGCCGTGCCTCTCTTTTATCTTTTTGACAACTACGTTGATATCGTAAGGGATCTCGGGGATAAGTATGATATCTCCGCCGCCGGCGACCCCGGCGTGGAGCGCTATCCAGCCCGCGGTCCGCCCCATGACCTCTATTATCATCGCGCGGTGGTGCGATTGCGCGGTCGTATGTATCCTGTCGATACCCTCGGTCGCCACCCATACGGCCGTGTCGAAACCGAACGTAATGTCCGTGCCGAGGATGTCGTTATCTATCGTCTTGGGGACGCCGATGACCGGGACGCCGTCCTCATAAAGCCTGTGAGCTATGCTAAGCGTCCCGTCGCCGCCTATAGCGACCAGCGCGTCGGCTTTCAATTTCTTAAAATTATTTATGGCCCTCTTGTGGTAATCCTTGAAGGTGACCTTGCAGTCCTTGCTTTCTATGGCGTAATGATAGGGGTTTGCGACGTTGGATGTGCCGAGTATCGTGCCGCCCAGGGTGAGGATACCCGAGACATCGTGATTCTCGAGTTTCTTGGCCTTATTCCTTACGAGGCCTTCGTATCCGTCCTCAAACCCCGCTACCTCGCATCCTTCGCCCATGGCTTTTTTAGCCACGGCGCGTATGACCGCGTTCAGGCCCGGACAGTCCCCGCCGCCGGTAAGTATCGCTATCCTTTTTGGTCTCATATTAGTTTCCTTTGTTAGATTATATGTTAATTTCGTTTATTATATCAAGCATTTCTTTCTTCGTGGAGGCGGCGCAGGCCGCAACACGTAATGGACGAACATTATCCAGCCCCTTGGTATACCAGCAGAAGAATTTCCGGAAGAAGGGGATGCTCCTCTTCGCGCCGAAGCATTTTACCGAGGAATTGAGATGGCATATCATCGTCTTTATTATGACATCTTTGGACGGCCTTTCCGGGACGGCGCCGCCTTCCAGGTATGCGCGGATCTCCTTGAATATCCACGGGTTGCCGAGGCCGCCGCGGGCTATCAATATCCCGTCACAGCCGGTCTCATCGAACATCTTCTTCGCGAGCGGCCCTGACAAGACGTCGCCGCTTCCGATGACCGGGACCTTGACGGCGCCTTTTACCTTCTTTATTATGCCGTAATCGGCCTGGCCGCCGTAGAGCTGGTTGCGCGTCCTGCCGTGGATGAATATCGCGGAAACGCCCGCGTCCTCGGCATGCAAAGCCGCATCCTCGGCGTTTACGCTATTCTTGTCCCAACCGGAGCGTATTTTGACCGTGACCGGCCATTTCGATTCCCTGACGAGTATCTTAAGGAGGCGTTTTAATTTTTTCAGGTCTTTAAGAAGGGCGGCGCCCTCCCCCTTTGCGGTGACCTTTCTCTCCGGGCAGGCTGCGTTGAAATCGAGGATATCAAACCTGTATTTATGGAGTTTTTCTATCGCGCGGTTAAGATACTCGGGTTCGTTCCCGACGAGCTGGATGCCGAGCGGCCTGTCGCCTTTCGCCGATCCGAGCATCTCGAGCGCCTTGACATTGCTGTAGCTTAACGAGCGCGCGTTGACCATCTCGGTAAAGGCGAGTTCGGCGCCGAACTTGCGGTTGAGCATGCGGTACGGCAGGTCGGTTATGCCCGCCATCGGGGCGAGAATGAGGCTGGACTTCAGGTTGAGCTTTCCGATCGTCAGCATAAATATCAGTCGGAGATCTTGACGTATTCCTTGGGCGCAAAATTCGTCCCGAACGTCCAGACGCAGGCGCGACAATCCGTTATCCTGAAAGTCACTATCAGATCGAGGCCGAGCTCCTCGACCCAGGGTTTCAAAAACGGCCTTGCCGCGACGATCTCCCTCTTAAGGTTATCGTCGTATATTATGACGGCCTTGCCCTTCACCCTGACCTGCGTGTTGGTATTGGGATCAAAGAAACAGGCCTCGACCAGGGGGTTGTCGCAGACCTGCTTGAACAGGTCTTTCAAATTACCGGTGTGGAATATTATCCCTTTCTCGTCCGCCCGGTACGCCATCATGCCCCTGACGTGGGGCTGGTGATTCTCGCAGGTAGCCAGGTGGCAGACGAGATTCGCGTTGATGAACTTAATGATATCTTCTTTTGTCATTTTTCAATATACCTCACGACGTATTCCAACGATTTTTTCTTGGGGCCTTCCTGTTCTTTGGCCGGATAACCGACAGGGATGACCGCCATAAATTCCCCTTTTGCTTCACCGAAGAACGACAGGATCTCGTCTTTTATCAAGAACAATATCCCGAGCCATACGCTGCCGAGGCCGAGGGACGTCGCGGCGATAAGCAGGTTCTCGACCGCCGCGGAAGAGCTCTGTATCTCCATTGTCCGGAAAAAATCCTTCGCCTTGTCTTTTTCTATCTTGAACAGTTCGGTCCCGCGGTTTATCAGCGTGCCTGTGTTCATGACAGCGATGACGACCGGAGCGTTGCTTATGCTCCTCGCCGCCATGCGGAGTATAGAAGAGGACGGCTTAGGGAATCCCGGGGACCTATCCACAATGAGCTGGGCCAGTTGCTGCTTCTTCTCGCCCCGCACGACGATGAAACGCCACGATTGCTGGTTATGCGCCGACGGCGCCTTATTCGCGGCGTCGAGCACCGCCTTGATAAGGGGATCGTCGACCGGCCTATCCAGGAATTGCCTGACGCTGTGCCGGCGATTGATAACTTTTAGGGTATCGTTGGGCCCTTCGTCCATAAGTATATAATAACACAAAAAAGTGTTTTTATATAGCCGGCAGGCGGGTGGATCCCATGAGGTATTTGTCGATGGAGTGGGCGGCGCGGCGGCCCTCGGAGATGGCCCAGACGATGAGCGACTGGCCCCTCCTCATATCGCCTGCCGCGAATACGTCTTTTACGGATGTGAGGTAATGTTCGTCGGTCTTGACGTTGCCGCGCGGGTCGAGCTCGACGCCGAGCTGTGAGATGAGCTCTTTCTCGGGGTGCATGAAACCGAGAGCCAGGACGACCAAGTCCGCCTCTATCTCGAATCCGCTTCCCGGGACGTCTTTTATCAGCATGCAGCCCTTATCGTCGCGGCCTATCTCGACCTTCACGCAGGAAAGTTTCTTGACCTTGCCGCCGGCGCCCTCAAACTTCTTGGTCGAGACCGACCAATAGCGATCGCCTCCTTCCTGGTGGCTGGAGGTCGTCTTTAACAACATCGGATATTTCGGCCACGGGAAATCTTTTGTGCGGCATTCCGGAGGCTGGGGCAATAATTCTATCTGGACGATGCATGACGCGCCCTGCCTGTGCGCGGTGCCTACGCAGTCAGCGCCTGTGTCGCCGCCGCCGATCACGACAACCTTTTTACCCTTCGCGTCGATGAGCTTTCCGGAAGGTATCTTGATTCCGGAGACCCTTTTATTCGACTGGACGAGAAAATCCATCGCGAAATGTATTCCGCCCAGCTCTCGGCCGGGTATCTTGAGATCGCGGGGAAAACGGCTTCCACCGGCAAGCACGACCGCGTCGAAATCCTTATTCAATTTGGCCGCCTTATAATCCGCGCCTACATCAACGGACGCCTTAAACTCTATCCCCTCTTTCTTCCATATCTTTATGCGTCTGTCGAGGACGGATTTATCTAATTTGAAATCAGGGATACCGTAACGCAATATGCCGCCTATCTTGTCGTCCCTTTCGAATACCGTGACCTTGTGCCCGGCTTTATTCAACTGGTCGGCGCAGGCAAGGCCTGACGGGCCGGAGCCGATGACCGCGACTTTTTTACCGGTGCGTTTTTTCGGAGGGTTCGGCCTGATCCATCCCTCTTTGAAAGCATATTCTATAATATCCAGCTCGTCTTCGCGTATCGTGACAGGGTCATCATTTATCCCGAGGACGCATGCGTATTCGCACAGGGCCGGGCAGATCCTGCCCGTCACCTCGGGCAGGTTGTTCGTCACCAGAAGGACATCAATGGCCTTTTTCCACTGGCCGCGGAAGATGAGGTCGTTCCATTCCGGTATATAGTTCCCGATCGGGCAGCCCCAATGGCAGAACGGCACTCCGCAGTCCATGCAGCGCGAGCTCTGGTCCTTCGACTTCTCCTCCGGGCGCAGGACAGCCACCTCCCTGTAATCCTTTACGCGGTCGCATACCGCGCGGTAGGACGAGGCCTCCCGTTTTATCTTCATGAACCTCTTTGTATCAACCATCGCTTACCTCTTCGAAGAGCACGTCCTTCCTCATTAGCCTGCCTTCAAGCGCGCGCTTGTATTCAACAGGCATGACCTTGATAAAATGCCTTATCTCGTTATCGAAATCATCAAGCACGGCTTTTGCCTTGGCGCTATGCGTATACCTTATATGGTTAGAGAGGAGTTTCTGTATGGTGGCGGTATCCTCGCCATCGAGGGCCTCGAACGCGACCATCCCCATATTGCACCTCGCCTTGAATTCCCGGTCTTCGTCGTAGACATACGCAATGCCCCCGGACATCCCGGCCGCGAAGTTGCGCCCGGTTTTGCCGAGGATGACGACACGCCCGCCGGTCATATATTCGCATCCGTGGTCGCCTACGCCCTCGATGACGGCGTAGATCCCTGAGTTGCGTATGCAGAACCTCTCGCCGGCGACTCCGCAGATATAAGCCTCGCCTGAAGTGGCTCCGTAGAAAGTGGTGTTACCTATGATGATATTCTCCGGGGCCTCGAAAGCTGATCCTTTCGGAGGATAGACGATGATCCGCCCGCCGGAAAGCCCTTTGCCGACGTAATCGTTCGCCTCGCCCTCGACCTCGAAAACGACGCCCCTGGCCAGGAACGCGCCGAAGCTCTGTCCGGCGGTCCCGGTGAATTTAAAATGGACGGTGTCGTCAGGGAGGCCTTTATCCCCGTAACGAAGCGCTATCTCGCCGCTCAGCATCGCGCCTACTGCCCTGTCGGTATTTTTTATGGAAAGGTCGGCCTGGACGTGGTCTTTATTATCGATCGCCGGCTTCGCGCTCTCGATAAGCTTAAGGTCCATTACTTTATCGAGGCCGTGGTCCTGTTTCTTCGCACAACGGGTCCCGACATAAGAAGGGACCTGCGGTTTGTATAATATCCTCGAAAGGTCGACGCTCTTGGCCTTCCAATTCAATATGCCGGTATTCAACTCGATGAGCTCCGAACGGCCGATCAGCTCGTCGAGCTTGCGCGCCCCCAGTTCCGCCATGATGCCGCGGACCTCTTCTGCTACAAAATAAAAATATCTCTGGAGATATTCGGGTTTGCCGGCAAATCTCTTGCCTAGTTCCTCATCTTGCGTGGCGACACCGACCGAGCAATTGTTCAAATGGCAATGCCTGAGCATGACGCAGCCTAGATTAATCAGCGCGGCGGTCGCGAAGCCGTATTCCTCGGCGCCCAGGAGCGCCGCTATAACGACGTCGCGGCCGGTCCTCATCTGCCCGTCGGTCTGCAGGCGCACGCGGCTCCTCAGGTCGTTTAAAACCAGCGTCTGGTGCGTCTCAGAAAGCCCGAGTTCCCACGGCAGGCCCGCGTGCTTTATTGAGCTCAAAGGCGACGCGCCGGTCCCGCCGTCGCCGCCGGATATGAGTATCATATCCGCGTGCCCCTTGGCGACGCCTGCCGCAATAGTGCCCACCCCCATTTCTGAAACAAGTTTGACGCTTATCCGCGCGCGCGGGTTCGCGTTCTTTAAGTCGAAGATGAGCTGCGCAAGGTCTTCGATCGAATAAATATCATGGTGCGGCGGCGGCGATATTAGCGTGACCCCGGGCGTCGAATGGCGGACCTTCGCGATGACAGGGCTGACTTTATGGCCGGGCAGCTGCCCGCCCTCTCCGGGTTTCGCGCCCTGTGCTATTTTGATCTGCAATTCATCCGCGTTGGTCAGGTAGTTTATCGTGACGCCGAACCTGCCGGACGCGACCTGCTTCGTCGCGGAACGGAGGCTGTCACCGTTAGGCAGCGGCGCGTAACGCGCAGGGTCTTCGCCGCCTTCTCCTGAATTTGATTTTCCGCCGAGGCGGTTCATCGCTATGGCCATCGTCTCGTGCGCACCCCTGCTTATCGAACCGAAGCTCATCGCTCCGGTCACAAAACGTTTTACTATCTCAGATGCCGGCTCGACCTCGTCGAGCGGGACAGGTTTTACGCCCGGCTTGAACTTCATCAGGCCGCGCAAAGTGCAAAGGCCCTTCGCCTGGTCGTTTATAAGCGCGGCAAATTTTTTATACAGCTCCGGGTCCTCAAAACGGGTGGCATCCTGAAGCGCGGCGATGGACTCGGGATTCCAGAGATGGAACTCGCCGTCGCGCCTCCACTGGTAAAGCCCTCCGTTGGGAAGGTGAGCCGGGCCGGATTCCGTCTCCGGGAACGCCTCGCCATGCCTCTTGATGACTTCCTGCGCTATTTCGTCGAGCCCTATGCCCTCGATACGCGATACCGTGCCGGTAAAACATCTCTCGATAAGGTTGCCGCTTAACCCGACGGCCTCGAATATCTGCGCGCCGCGGTAGCTCTGCAGCGTCGATATGCCCATCTTCGACAGGATCTTCAGGAGCCCGTGGTTTACCGCATCGGTATAGTTCTTGCGCGCGGAGCTGGCCGCGAGTTCCGGGTCAGGGAAGGCGATGACAAGGTCCTTCTCCCTGATCATCTTCTCTATCGTCTCGTAGGCCAGATAGGGATTAATGCAGCCCGCTCCGTACCCGAAGAGGAGCGCGAAATGCGCGACCTCCCGCGGTTCGCCGCTCTCGATTATTATGCTCGCCTGCGTGCGCGTCTCTTTGCGGACAAGGTGATGGTGGACGGCTCCGCACGCCAGGAGCGCCGGGAGCGCCGCAAACTTACCGTCGACTCCCCTGTCGCTTAATATGATGAAGGTGCAGCCGCTCTTGACGGCCTTGTCGGCTTCGGCGCATATCCTGTCCAGGGACTTTTTGAACGCTGCCTTTCCTTTTTTCGCCTCGAAGAGCGTCGAAATAGTCTTAGCCTTAAATGTCCCGTTGCGGATATGGCGGATCCTCTCGATGTCCATATTCGACAGGATGGGATTATTGACTTTGAGCCTGTGGCAATGGGTAGGGGTCTCGTCAAGCAGGTTCTTCTCACTGCCAAGATACGTGTTAAGAGTCATGACGAGCTCTTCGCGTATCGGGTCGATGGGCGGGTTGGTGACCTGCGCGAATAATTGTTTGAAATAATCGTATAACATCCTGGGCCTGGTCGAAAGGACCGCAAGCGGGGTATCATCGCCCATAGAGCCGGTAGGCTCGTTGCCGTCCCCTGCCATGGGCTTGATTATCCTGCGAAGGTCTTCCTTGGAATAACCGAACGCCTTGAGGGCAGGTGCCAGGTCCTTCTCGTGCCAGACCTTAAAGGAGCGCGGAAAAGGCACGTCCTCGAGTTTTTCCATATTCTCATCGAGCCACCTGCCGTACGGCTTTAGGTTTGATATCGACGATTTAAGTTCCTCGTCGCCGATTATGCGCCCGGCATGGGTGTCGATCAGGAACATCCTGCCGGGCTGGAGCCTGCTGTTGACCGCGACCTCTTCGGGCGGGATATCGAGGACGCCGGCTTCGGAGGCCATCACGACGATGCCGTTCTTCGTGATAACGTAGCGCGCGGGCCTGAGGCCGTTTCGGTCGAGCGTTGCGCCGATGAATTTGCCGTCGGTGAATGCTATGGCTGCCGGGCCGTCCCACGGCTCCATAAGGCAGGCGTGATATTCGTAAAAGCGCTTTCTCTCCTCGCCGATCTGGTCGTTACCTTGCCACGCCTCGGGTATTAGCATCATCATCGCGTGAGGAAGCGAGCGACCGCCCAGGACGAGCAGTTCCAGCATGTTATCCAGCGAAGCCGAGTCGCTGCCGCCAGGGACTATGACCGGGAACAATCTCTTTATATCCTTCCCGAATACGCCGCTCTCGATCAGACCCTGCCGCGCCTTCATCCAGTTGATATTTCCGCGCAGGGTATTTATCTCGCCGTTATGCGCGAGGAAGCGGAACGGCTGCGAGAGGTCCCAGGCCGGGAATGTGTTCGTGCTGTAGCGCGCGTGGAAAAGCGTAAATGAGCTCTCCAGCGCACGGTCTTTCAGGTCAGGGAAGAAATCCTTCAGTTGCGTCGACATCAGGAGCCCCTTATAACTCAACGTACGCGACGACAGGCCGGAGATATAAAAGGACGCCTTCTGCCTTATGGTTGAGCCGCGGACAAAGTTCTCGGCCCGCTTCCTTACGATGTAGAGCTTCCTCTCGAAAGCAAGTTCGCCGGCGATGCCGGAGGGGCGGCCGACAAAAACCTGCTTTATTACGGGCCGGGATTCCTTGGCGGTCTTTCCTATGGCCGAATCGTCAACCGGGACTTCGCGCCAGCCGAGGAATATAAGCCCTTCCTCCTCCGTGATCTTTTTGAAATTATCCTCGCAAAGCTTTCTCTCTTTGGCGTCGGTCGGCAAAAAAACAAGGCCTATGCCGTAATCGCCGGCTTTGGGCAGGCGGAAGCCTGCCTTCGAACATTCCTTCAGCAGGAACTCATGCGGCACCTGTATCAGGATGCCCGCGCCGTCTCCTGTCCTCGGGTCGGAGCCGGTGGCGCCGCGGTGCATCAAATGCTCCAGCGCGAGGATCCCTTTGGCCACGATATCGTGGGACTTGCGGCCTTTGATATCGCAGACGAATCCCACGCCGCAGCTGTCGTGCTCGAACTGCGGGTCGTAAAGCCCCTGTTTCTCGGGCAGGCGCTTAAATGCCATTTTATTTCCTGATTTTTTATTCATTTGCGTAATCAGTTGTACTACAGAAGACGAAAAAGGCGCCTTTCATTTATATGAAAGACGCCTTCGTCTCTTCCTAATTCATTTTAGGTTCCATTTAATTATAGCACAATCCTGACTCTTGTCAATAGGCCGATACCCTCGCGCTCACCTTTTTGGCCGCATAGTAGAAACCTATCCTGGGATCTTTAAGGACCGGCGGGACGAACCCCGATCCTTTGACGGGATGGAAGCCCGGCCCCTCGACTAGGATAGCGAGAGTATTCTCCGCGCGCAGGAACGGCTCGGGGATATAAAAATCATTCTGCGGCCCGACCGACTCGTATTTGCCTAGCGCCCTTCCGTTCAGGTATATGACGCACCTCTCGAAGGCGTGGTCTATCGTGAGCTTGAGCGCGCAGGTGCCGCCCTTGCGCGGCAGGAACTTGAACCTCCTCCTGTACCAGACAAGCTCTCCCATCTCCTTCGCGAATACATACTTCTTGGCGGAAGGCGAGATCTTCCAGCCGTTTTCATCGATCTCAGGTTCATGATAGCCCTTCAAGAGGCCGCCCGCATTCTCGCGGACCAGCAATTTATTAATGACAATGTTGAAGGACTTTCCCTGCGCCCTTCCTCGGATCCTTACCGGCTGCATTATGCCGCTGAGTTTTTTTATCGGCCCTTCGTGGGGATGCGCCTTGGTATGGTAGGCGTTCTCATACCTGACCGCGAGGAGGTTCTTCCCTTTCCTGGCCGCCCCGGTAATATCAAGGCAGGGACTGCCTATCCCCCGCCAGATGAATTCTCCGTTGACATAGACATAGAACCTGTCCATATCGTTGGTTATTATCTTTACCAGGCATTCCGACGGCCTCCCTTTAAGCCCGAATTCCTGCCTGTACCAGATGAAACCATGCTTGAGCAGTCCGGCCTGCTCAAGCGCTTTAGGCATGGTTATCGTCTTCCACGACGAGTCGTCGAAACCGGGCTCTTTCTCGTCGAGGTCGGAGATGAACCGCGGGGAGTCGAGCCATGTTATCCTCGGAAGCTCCTCCACCGCGCAATCGTATTTGAAGATCACCGACCCGGTCTTTTTGTCATATTTAAAAGGCGCCTTTTCCTTGTTGATAGTTACGGATCTAGGCCTGACCGCGGTAAATATCCTTGTAAGTTGGTTGCATCCGTTCTTGACCTGCGCGTTTATCTCGATCGACCGCCCGTCGGCGATAAGGTCCTCGATGTAGTAGTAATCGCTTATCGCGACAGTCTCTTCGCCGTCCCATATTTTAGCGGCCGTCTTGTCGTCGAGAAAAACGAGGAATATCCCTTCTATTTTTATTATCCGGAGCCCCGAGTTCTCGTTCCCGATGATATAGCCGTCCTTTACCCTTTTCACATCGAAATCGCCTTCGATGACGGCGGGCTTTACGGGACCGCACTTGATATAGGTCTCGCCCCTCAATTCGGGTCTCCCGGTGAGGAAGACAAACGCGTTCTCCCCTATCTCTTTCTTCAAAAGGAGTTCGCAGGTGGAGTGTTTGATGACCACCCCTTTATCGCCGATAGGGACATCAATGGGGAAAAGGAACGAGGACCTGGGAGCGAGCTTAAGGTCTCCGGAAGAGGGCAGCTTTTTATTTTTCTTCCCGGCCGGAGAAAGATATTCGATCTGTGTCCTGAGCGTATCGTCAGTGAGGTTGCGGACCATCAGGAACCCGCCTTTCTTTCCCGCCCTCTCGGTGACCTTGACGTTCTCGAAAGTCCCGGAGAAGTCGGGTTTGGCCGCGCCCTTTCTCCGGTCCACGAGCGCCACGGTATTCCCGCTGTCAATAAACTTCGCCGCGCCCTCTATCTTTTCGGAACCGAAGAGCACGTCCTCGAATGAATCGAGGAACTGCGCGGTGTTGCGGGCCATGTGGTATTTCGTCGGCGAGACCTCTCCCCATTCCCTGAGCGGCGAATGGCCGAAATCATATGTCGTGCAGGTGCCTATCCCGCCGTAGTCGCCCTTGCAGTTCCAGTAAGGGAACGTCGTGCCGCCGACGAACAGGAAATGGCTCATGACGGATGCGCCCTCGGCGATGACCGTCCTTAATATGGCCCTCGTGACCTCCGGCTCTATCTGGTACAGCGGCTTCCCGAACTGCGCGAACCAGCCTGTCTCGAGTTCCATTATCATCAGCGGCTTCTTCGGTTGCTGGGCGACCGACGCCTCGATCGCCTTATCGAAATCATCGAACTCCCATAGCCATATCCACGGGATGTTCGGGTAATAGGTCCTCGCGTCGATTATCTCGCTCTTCCTCAGGAAACTCCCCTCCACCGTGAACGCCGGCACGTCTATGCCCGCCTCGCGCGCCATCTTTAAAAGCTTGAGGTGGTATCGAAGGGCGCCGTCCTTGTATCTCTTTATGCCGGTGAACGCGATCAGGTGGTCATATTCGTTCTCTATCTGGAATAGGATTATATTGCCGCCTTTTGTGACCAGGTGCGGCCGCAGGATCCCGGCGATCTCCTTATAATACCTGCCGATAAGCCTGAGGTACTCCGGGTCGTCCTCGCGCAGTTTTACGTCCTTTCCGAGGAGCCAGTCAGGGAACCCGCCGAAATCCCATTCCGCGCAGATATACGGCCCCGGCTTTATCGCAAGATAAAACCCGTATTTTTCCGTCAGCGTCACGAACTTATCGAGGTCGCGGTCGCCTTCCCAGATGAACTCACCCTCCTTCATCTCATGGAAATTCCAGGGTATATACGTAGCGACCAGGTTGAGCCCCGCCGCCTTCATCTTACGGAGCCTGTCCTCCCAAAGTTCGTGCGGCACGCGGAAGTAATGGAATTCCCCCCCGTAGAGCATGACGCGTTTCCCGTTAATGATCATGCTCTTTTTGTCGAAAGAGATCACCTTCTCCTCCACCGAAACCTCCTGTTTAATCAAGATACATCTTTATCTCTTTTATTTTTCTTTCCCTCACAAGGGCCGAATACGGTTCCGGGACGCTGCCGATGAATTCCTTCACCGCGCCGTCCTCGAGCGTCAGCGCGTACTTAGCCCCTTTGCCGCCCCCGAAAATATCCTTCCTCCGGGGATTGATATAAGTCACGGCTATGCTGCCAAGCAGCATGAATTTCAATGTGCCTTTCTTGACGGTCTCTTTCTGCAGTTTTCCTTCGGGAGAATAATACTCCGCTTTGCGGTCTTTTTTCAGGAACATGCCGCCCTTAAGGACCGGGGATAAGCTGAAGACCAGCTTGCCGTTTGCGTCAAGCGCGAAAGGCCTTCCTCCGGTCATCATCATAAGCCACATATGGACGAATTCGGCGGTCGAGCCGGAGAGCCTCGCGTAAAACCCCTGGCCGTGGACTTTCTTGTCCGGATGGACGCTGCCCGCGATGAAAGACGAGTTCTCGAAGATGCTCCTTCCGTAGACCTCGGGCCTCAGGAACGGCACGAGGACGTCCTTGAGATTCGCGTAATAATCTTTGTAAAGCCCGGCCTTCAATAACTCGAGTAAGTATTTATATTCCATGTGAAGCCAGATCGACTGGTTCTCGAGCCAGCCCGGATTGAACGTCTTGGTCCTGCCTATCTCATACGGCTCCTTTTCAAGCGAGGCATTGACCGAGAACATCTTCAATTTTTTGTCGACCAGACCGCTCTTCATGAGGTTATAGTGCAGCCTCGCGGCGACAGATCTGTCCTCTTCCACCTTCAGCGCGTGGACCTGCGCCTCCAGGAATAACGGCAGCGGCCTGGAGTTGAATTTCATCACCCTGATGCACGGCAGGCCCTTATGGTTGGCCTTCGGGACCTCCCTGCCGGTGCTGTCGGTGACCGCGATCTGTTCGTATTCAGCCGGGATATTTATAAAATACCCAAAATAAAGGCCGGTCTTCTCGTCAAAACTTTTGTTTATGGCCGCCTGGACCCTCTTTGCCGCGAGCGCAAGGTAGCCGGATATTTCGTCTGCCGGGACCGGGATGAGCCTGCCGATTATCCCGCATCTCGTCTTTCTCCTGAAATCTTCTTTTATCGCGGCCAGTTTGTCCCATACGCCGAAATCGTCCAGTTTCCCGCCGATATAACCGTTTAGCGCGTCTTTCGAATCCCTGATCGCCTCGACGGCTTCCTCGGGAAGCTCGAGGGCCTTACCGCCAAGGTTCTTCGAGATCATGGTTATCAGCCTCTTCAGTTCAAAGGTCTCGTTCGAGGACGACCCGAAGAGCCCCGGAAGTCCGTTAAGCGCATCGCACCAGTTCGGCTTATCCGTCTCCATCTCGATTCCGCAGCCGTCCGGCCCGATGGAATTTATCTTATTGACCGCGATTATCAGGAGTTTCGTGATGAGGTCGGTCCTGTAGACGTCTCCTTTGCCGTTAACTTTGCGGACGAGCGTCTTCTCCGATCTCCTGCCGGCGATCATCTTCCTCTTCTCCTCGTCGACCTTTACCGCGCCCAGCTGGACCGGTTTTCCGTCCCACAAGACGTATTTATCCTGCCTCGGCAGGACGACGTAAGGGCTGTCGTGGAACGTGAAATCCCTGCGCCCTGAGAATAATTCTTTCCTCCTGTCCGGATAGACGGCCAGGAAACTGTCGATGAGGTCCATATTATAGGACCAGTGGTCGCTCCAGAAACCGTCGATATGCCGCGAATTCTGCCCGGCGTCCGAGCGCTCGAGTATCTTCGAGAGCATCTCCCCGTTCGATACGGCGGCCTTGATAGAATTGGATCCGGCGAACTTGAAGATGTCGCCCGGGGCGAAAGGCTTCCTGAAAAACTCCTCCATCTTTTCGGCGCCGGCTCCGAAAAGGCTTATGAGAAGTTTTTTGTCTCCCTTATATATGAATGTCACTCCGTCCACGCCTTGCGGATTGAACCCGTCCATCTGTATGAAGTTTATGAAGTTGATAATGTTGGACATCCCGACGTCGGGATTGAAGAACGTGTCGTTTCGCCTGTTCTGGTTGACGTCCCTGTAATTGGAATCGCCCTGGGAATAGAGGGTCGGGGAAGTGTAGAATTGGTTATAATCCCTCTCCAGGTCGCCGTGCTTCCTGGAATAGACATAGAAGACTTTGCTTCTGTCTTTCGTTACCGTCAGGGGAAAGCCTCCGCGCAGCACGTTGTCGAGAAAATTTTGGGCGGAATACCTGTCAAACTTCTCGTCTTCGCTTATGACCAGGGAAGAGCCCATTATCGATTCAATGACGGCCCGGTTCTTCTTGAGCTGCGTCTCCGCGAAATCCGCGGTGAGGGCGCGCGCCACCTCTTTCGTGCCGCCGACGGAATCCAAGGTGCCGCAGACGCAGTATAAAGTGAGCGCCTCCGAAGGCTTGAGGGCCGCATCATCATGGCACATGGCCGAAGAGAACTCCCCGCTGGTCAGTTCGCCCTTAGTATCATAAATGAATTTCGACCTCACGTTAAAGCACGAGGGGAGGATCAGGTCCTTCCTCATCCCGAAGATCTGCGAGGCATCTATAAGGGGCCGTTTCAACTCAGCATTGCCTCCATCCACCCTGACGCACGCGTAATAATGGCCTCTCTTTACCATGGCCACCTCAGGGCCGTCCTCATGGGTCGTCCTGATGTGGAAATAAGGTATCTTTTTTTCGAGGTTTTCCGCGTAACTGAAGGATTTGACGAGGTATTTCATCTTCTTCAGGCTGGAATCGTCCATCCCGAAGGGTATCACCTGCGGCATCCCGTCGAGGAGCTCGATCTTCACGGCCCTCTTGGAGATATTCTTTATCTCCACCTGCCTTATAAGGCCGGGGAACGGCTCCTGGACGACGTTGCAATACCTGACCTCGACGCTCATGCCCAGCTTTTCGTGGACCTCCCTTAGCGTCACGGAATAAGGGGTAATAGTCATCACCTGGGACGGGATATACCCCTCTTCTTTCTCGTATACCCTGAACGGCTCATACAGCGTAAAACCGTTTTTGCCCGTTATCTTGATAAAGGTCCTGAAGCCCTGCGTCCCGACCAGCTGGTAGGCGAAATTCGCGGGCAGGAACTCCATCATCGCGCGGTCCTTGCTCTCTATGCCGAGGCTGCATACCGCCTGGTTCCTGTTCACGTAAAAGACCCACATCGGGATGCCGTCGACGCCGGCTATGCCGGGCAGGAAACTCGAAAAGGCCTTGGAATAGTTGTAATTTTCAATTATGAATTCGTTGTCGTTACCGATCCTGTATTCCGCGGTAGTCCTCATCCTCTTCTCCTTGGGTTGTCGCAGCTCTTCCTTATTATTAATTTCGCTGTTATCATCCTTGAAGCGAATTCCGGGCGGGATACAGCCTCCATGACCGCCTCTCCCATCTCTTTATAAGGTTGCCTCGCGGTCGTAAGCGGGGGCTCGGTCCGGGACGACGCAGCGAGGTCGTCAAAACCCACGATAGAGATCTCGCGCGGTACCCTTATCTTTTTTTCCTTGAAAAATTCGAGGCCGCCGTAGGCCATAAGGTCGTTAGCATAAAATATCGCGTCCGGCTTCTTCTTGCGCGAAAACAATTCCGCCGTCGCCTTCTTCCCGCCGGGAATACTGTAATCGCCGGCAATGAATAGGCTCTCGTCCGGCGCGATCCTGCTTGCCGTCAGGGCATTCAAGAAACCCTGCTGCCTCTCCCGGCTATCGCGCCTCTTCTCGAGGCCTTTCACAAAAGCTATCCTCCTGTGGCCCAGGCGGATAAGATAGCCGCCGACCTCGGAGCCCGCCCTGAAATTATCGACGTCGACATATTTCGTAGCTGCATCTATCCTGCTGCCGGCGCAGACAAAATTGACCTTTTCCGCGCGCAGGAAAAAACCTTCCGCGGCGTCGAGGTCCGGCGCGATGAAGACGAACCCCTCTATTATGCCCGCCTTATAATAACTGACCAGGTTCTTGAGCCTCTTTATGTTGCCGCTTTCATCGTCCGTGAGGCTCGCTATTATCACGTCGTATCCCTTCGCCCTGCAATTGCTGCTGATTGCGTCTATCAGGTTGACGAAATACTCGGTCCGGAAGAAGTTCCCGTATTTGGTCAGGACGCATATCATCCGGGCTTTCATCTGGATATTCTTGGACAGGCCGCGGCCGAAGGGATTGATGCTGTAGTTGAGCTTCTTGGCTACTTTGGATATCTCGCGGCGCAGTTCCTCCTTTACGTAAGGGTGCCCTGCGAGGGCCCTCGACACGTGCATCGGGGACACGCCGACTATCCTGGAGATCTCCTTAAAGGTGACTTTCTTCATCTTATGTTACCGATAACATATAATACCGTAAAAAATTCTCCCCCTCAAGGGGGGAAAAACCGGCGGTTATTTCAGGCTCTTCGCGTTCGGATACGGCGCGAACTTTACCTGTAAATAAGACCTTTTTATCTCCGCGAAACCCGAGGTGTCCCCTGCCGGCTTGTTGGAACCGTAACTCGAAAGCTCCGTCTCCTGCGTGTTCCGGCCGAGGCCGGCCAGGTCATAAAAATCCGGGTCTACACCGTCTTCGGCTGTCGTGGATTCCCCTCCGCCGCCATGCCATTCCTCAGCAACCTTATAGACCTCCCTGGCATGCTCTTTGTCTTCGAGGCCGCAGGCCACGATAAATCTCCATATCTTCCCGGCAGGATTCCCGATTATCTTTTGCGGCACCTGGATCTCAATAGCGCAAGCGTTGGAATCCTTTATCTTGAAACCGCGGGTATCCGTGCTTTCACCGGCGGCCTTTGCGACAAGGTTACCCTTCTCGTCCCAGATGCGCCCCTTGTATGTGCCGGCTATGGCTATTACGTAATTCGCCGCAAGCGCATCGGAAACCTTTAATTCCCCAAACGTGCCGGAATCCGCGGCCTCGGCATTAATATAGCCCTGCTGTATAACCCGCATTCCTTTCCCTCCTCCGCCAGCGCCATCCGTATCTATGGCTATGACGCGGTAAGGAGCCCACCATTCGCCCGGCATGGCCGTCTTGATCAAAAAATAAACGTTTTTGTTGTCCCACGTGACCCTGAACTCTTCTAAGTCAGCGGCCCTCGCGAAAGCGGCGTTCATTGGATATGTATAATTACCGTTCCCGGTATCGTCTCCGGAGGCGTCCCTCCATATGAACTCTCCGCCGCTTATCGCGCCGGTATTAGGACTGGACGGGGCGATGCCTACCCAGTCGGCAAGCGAACCGTCCACTTTTATCGAATGGCCGGAAAAAGGCCCGTACCTGTCTGTCGCCTCAGCGGGAGAGCAGAGCAGGAAAAAAGACGCAAACACCAGATAAAAAACCGGTTTCCGTGCCATTTTCACCCCTCCTTGACAATTTACCCGGACCTTCATTCCTGAAATCAATTTTCAGGAATGATTTTGTTATAACGGCGAATCCGTCGGGATCCCCGAACGGCGCATTCGGGTTATAGCTTCCCAATTCTTTCTCCTGCGTCTCTTTATCGGCGCCGGCCAGGTCATAGACATACGGATTGGAGTTGTTCGGCGCGCCGCCTCCGCCGTTCCATTCGCTCGCGTCCACGTCTATCTTGCGCGCGACATCAAAATCCTGCTGGCCTATGGCGATGACGATCTTCCATACCTGTCCCGCCGGACTGCCGCCTATCAGCTCCAGAGGTATCGCGGCTTCGACATGATTCCAATTCACTCCTTCCACCTTAAAATCGGGAGTATCGTCCTTTTCGCCCTCTTTCCGGGCAACAAGTTTTCCTTCGGCATCCCATATCCGGCCCTTATATGCGGAGGATGATATAGCGATCACATATTGGCAGGCCAGCTCCGGCGCGACCTTCAGGTTGGCGGAAACTCCTTTATCAAAATCCGGTTCATTCGCATCACCCTGCGCCAGGAGGGTCATGCCGCCCGCGGTTCCTTCTTTATGTATCCCTATTATCCTTAAAGGGGGCCAGAAATCCCCGGGCCGGTCGCATTTTATCAGCAAGTAGAGGTTCTTGTCGTCGTAGCTAAGCCTGAACTCCCTTAGGTCGCATCCCCCTTTCAGGGCCTTCTGGAGAGGATAGGTATAACTGCCGTTACCGGTATCATCGCCCACGCCGTCCTTCCATATATATTCCCCTCCGCTTATCGTCCAGCTGTTGGGTTCGGACGGCGTCGTCCCGATCCAGTCGTTGGTCGCGCCGCCGACAAGGACCGGATGGCCGGAAAAAGCTCCGGCCATCCGCTGAGTGGTAAAGATGACTCCCAAAGCCACGAACATATAAAAAAGAACGTTTGCTTTCCTTTTCATATGCCGGCCTTTCCTAATTTAATACGAACGGGCTTACTTCGCAAAATTAACGGTCAGGAACGATTTTTCTATCGTAGCGAAACCTTTCGGGTCCTCCTCCGCTGCATTAGAGTCGTAACTGCCGAGATCTTTCTCCTGTGTAGCCTTATCGGCGCCTGCGAGGTCATATGCGCTCGGGTTTTCTCCGTTTTCGGCTCCGCCGCCGCCGTTATACTGGCTCTGTTCGACCAATACCTTACGGGCAATATCGTTATCCTGCTGTCCGGCCGCCACAACGAACTTCCATGTCTGGCCCGCAGGGCTCCCGCCGATGAGGCTTAACGGGACTGCTATCTCTACCGCATTCCAGTTGAAATCGTCAACCTTGAACCCGGCTGTATCGTCCGGTTGCGCCTCTTTGCGCGCTATCATCTTGCCTTTCTCGTCATAGATACGGCCTTTGTAAGTCGATGAGACCGCCACCACATACTGGCAGGCTAACTCCGGCGCGACCTTCAGGTTAGCGAAAGTGCCCGAATCAAAATTTAATTCGTCCGGATCACCCTGGGCCAGGACCTGTGTGCCGCCCGCTACGCCTTCCTTGTGTATCCCTATCACCTTGAAACCGGTCCACCAGTCTCCGGGCCTGTCGGTCTTGATCAGGATATAAAGGTTCTCCTTGTCGAACGTGACCCTGAACTCCTTCAGGTCCGCGCCCTTCTTGAGCGCTTTATCCAAAGGATAAGTGTATTTCCCGTTTCCCGTATCGTCGCCGGCGGCATCCTTCCAGATATACTCTCCGTTGCTCACCGCTGCCGAGTTCTCCTGCTCCGGAGCAACGCCGGTCCAGTCCTTTATATTCTTATCGACCGCGATAGTATGCCCTGTGACCGCATCCTCGGCGAAACAGACAGACGAAAAGACCAATCCGACCGCTAACAACACCGCCACTTTACCCATTTTACCGCCCTCCTTTTTATACCGGTTTAATTACTATTTCGCTCTCCCCTTACGGGGACTTTGCCTCGTCGCTGAAAGTGACCGCCAGATAAGATCTGTTTATTACCGCGAACGTCAACGGGTCCGAAGAGTCCCCGTCCTTCTTGTAGCTGTTCAACTCATATTCCTGCGTTTTCCTGTCCGGGCTGGCCATATCGTAAATATACGGGTTCGAGCCGTTCACCTCGCCCCCGCCCCCGTGCCACTCGGATACATCCTTATCCACTTTCCTGAAAATTCCGCTGTCCTGCTGGCCGGTCCCCACAACGAACCTCCACGTATGGCCCGCAGGGCTTCCGCCGATGAGTTTCAAAGGGATAGCGACTTCGACCGAGTTCCAGTTGGCGTCGTCGACCATGAATCCCGGAGTATCGTTACTATCTCCTTCCTTGCGGGCTATAGTTTTCCCCTTCGCGTCCCAGATCCTCCCCTTGTAGGAATTGAATATCCCTATCACGTATTCGCACGCCAGGTCCGGCGAGACCTTAAGGTTCCCGTAGCACCCGGTATCCTGGTCCCCATCGCCCTGGGCAAGGACCTGCGTGCCGCCCTTGCCGCCCTTGGCGCCGTCCTGGTCTATGCCTATTATCCTGTAAGGCGTCCAGAAATCCCCGGGCCGGTCGCATTTTATCATCAGGTACAAGTTCTCTTTGTCCCACGTGACCCTGAATTCCCTAAGGTCAGCGCCTTTAGTCAGCGCTTTATTAGTCGGATAAGTGTAATGCCCGTTTCCGGTACCGTCGCCCTTGGCGTCTTCCCAGATATATTCGCCTCCGCTGATAGTCGCCGTATTCTCCTGGGCCGGCGTAGTACCTACCCAGTCCCTTATGTTCTTGTCGACCTTTATAGTATGGCCCTTGACCGGTTCCGCTATCATTATCTTTACGGTATCGGCCGTTATCTTGACCGTGTCTATCGTGACCGCGCCGGATTTCTCATTCTCCCTGACCATCAGCGTATGGATTGAGCCGGGCTTATACCCCTCGTCTATCCTCCACTCGGCCGTGTAGAGCCCCATATTCGGCGACATCTCGATAAACCGGCCGTTATCGATGGAATACTCCAGCTTGTCGACTTCCGTGTTGGCCCTCGGCTCGACCATAAGAGTAGCCATTTTATATATGCTGGCGCCGTCGAACGGGAATACTATGGTGACCTTATTTACAACCCTCACGTCTATGCTTTTTATATTTATCTGCCCGATCTTATCAGTCGCCTTTACGCTTATCATATGATTTATTCCCGGCACTTTTGACGTGTCCCATTCGGCGGTATAAGTCCCTGCGGCCGAAGGCGACATCGGCATCCACTCTCCCCCGTCCACGGAATAATCGATCTTCGCTATATTTTCCTGCTTGTCCTCCGCTGCAATCTTTACGGCACCGCCCACCGATGAGTTGGGCCCGGGCTCAATTATAGCGGGCTCGGGCAAGGGAATGTTCGAGACCTCCCCCTCAAGGGTGATCGCAAATATATTCAATCTCTTGTCCGCGGGCAGGGTGAGCGAAGAGAGGATCTTGCTCTTGTCCGGCTCGAGCGTCTGCATATAAAGCGCCACGCCGGGCTTCCTGTCGCCGGCCGATTCATGATGGTATGTCGTCACTACGGCTACTTCTTCGCCGTAGATGGGATTGCCTCCCCACCAGTCCGAAAAACCGGTCACGACCTTCGCCGAGGTCCCATCGGTATAGCTCAGGACGAACGTCTGTTTCGAGCCGCCGTCATGCATGGCGGCGAGGATATGCACTTTCGTATAATACCCGGGCGGGAAAGCTATCTTTTGCTTGCCGCATTCGACGGTGTTCTTTTGGCCGTCGGCCTTGTCGCCGAATTTGAACTTTACCTTTTCCGCGCCGTTGAATATGAACTCGGAATTCGAGTCGGGCAGTTCCTCCGCCGGGAAGTCATAGCCGGTCCCGTCGTTGCGGTTTGTATTCCATGAGATCCAGTCGTGGTCAAGCGGCAATTCCGCATACTTGCCCGGCTTATTATCGATAGTTACTTTGGCCGTTGCCTCGGAGGTCTGGCTGCCCGTGTCCGTCACTATGAATTTAATATCATGGGTAGAGCCGTCGGGAAGCTGCGAGGCGTCCCATACCGCCTGGTAATTTCCCTCGCCTATGCCTTCCATCTGCTTGGGCTCTTCCCCGTCGACGGAATAAGTGACCGAAGCGATGCCCCTGTCGTCGGCCGCGACGGCCTTCAGCGAGACTTTGCCTATAACTGCGTCGTTATCTTTGAGATTTACCGTGACCGCAGGAAGTTCGTCTATATTATCTACGATGACCCGGACGAAATCGGAGACATAATAACCCTTCTTGCCCTTAGCTTCGCTAAGGACTTCACCGGTCGCCCGGACGATAAGCATATGTTTGCCTTCCGGCAGTTTTGACGTGTCCAATTCCATCCGGTAAAGGTCTTTCTTCTGGTATAGCCGGCCCAGGAGTTTCCCTTCTACTATCAGTTCCACTGCCTCGGGCTTTTCTTCCCCTTTTATCTCGGCCGATATACCGGCCTTTCCCTGCAAGACCGCTTCTTCCTTCGGTTCTTTAAGTTCGACCGCCAGGTCTCCTAAAAGCGAGGCATATTGCCGCTGCAGCTGGAAATATACCGGCTTCTGGAATTTCCTGTCGATCGTCATCGTGCCCATAACCTCCGGCTCGTTGATCATCGTGTGCCAATCCGCGATCGTCCACCATGTCGCGCCGGCGACGAACGGGAAGTCCCTGAAAGCCTTGAAAGTATCTTTCGCCACTTCGACCTGCGACGCTTCCTGGGCAAGGTCCCCGTAACGGGCCCAGACGCCGTATTCCGTGGATATGACCGGCTTGTCCGGAAAGGCCTGGTGGGTCTTCTTGAGAGCTTCCTTCGTATCGGCAAAATACGAGCTGCCGTAGAATATACCGTAATAAGTCGTAAACCCTATGATGTCGCATTCCTTCTGGGTGGCATCGGTAGGATCGCTTCCCGAGGCCGACTGCGCGACAAGCCGGGTCCCGTCGACCTTATAAGCGTTCTCCCTCAGGTCTTTGATAAAAACGGCCCTCTCCCCCTGCCAGCTGCATTCGTTGCACGCGCCCCAGATTATGACCGACGGCCTGTTATAATCGCGGTATATCATCTCGAACCACATTTGCCTTCCGATGCCCCGGACATTTTTCTGGACGAGGAACTCCGGCCCGGTGAACCAGAACATGGGTATCTCCTCCCATACGAGAAGCCCCATCCTGTCGGCGATAGTGTAGGTCTGCTGCTGGTTGGGATAATGGGCCGTCCTTACAAAATTCGCATTGGCGTCTTTTATGTACTTGAAATCCGCCGTAACCGCGGCCGGGCCGTAAACCAGCGGGCCGGGTTCGCCGTAGAAGACTTCGTGGCGCGCGATACCGCGGAGGAATATCTCTTTGCCGTTCAGGAGCAGTTTCGCGTTGGCCTTATCTACGCTTGCCTCCCTGACGCCGAACTGGGTGTAGAGCTCGCCTGATCTTGCCTTCCTGTCGGCGAGAGCTACCCGTAACACGTAAAGGTTAGGCGACTCCGGCGACCAGGGTTTGAGCGCGCCCGATTTCAGCGAGAACCTGAACGCCTTCGCCTCGCCCGCCTTCAACGTTACCTGTTTGGAGGTCTCTCCTTCCATGGAGACGGTCCTGCCCGTAGCTATTTTCTTTACAGACGCTTCCTCTAGGTTATCGTCCTTCACGTTGGCCTGGACGATCTTGAGGGCAAGGGATGAATCAAATTCGGCATCGCTCCGGTTATAAACGGTCACATCTATCGTCAGTTCGGAATCTTTCTCGTTGACCAGTTTCGGTTTTATGTCGGCGCGGACGACCGAGACCGGCGGCGATATCTCTATATATACGCTCCTTGTTATCCCGCCGTAATTCCACCAGTCGCCGGTAACGTAAGGGACTATGTTATGGTCGTTGGTACTGAGCGCCTCGGACGAGGCGTCTCCGTTGGGGAGCCACGGGATATTATCGACGCGGACGGCTATGACATTATCCTGCCCAAAGTTAAGGTATTGGCTTATATCGAACGCGAACGGCGTATAGCCGCCTTCATGGCAGCCTATCCATTTGCCGTTGATCCACACATCCGTAAAATAATTCGCGGCCTCGAACATGAGTTTAACGTACTTGCCGGACGCGTCGGCCGGGACTGTGAAATGCCTCCTGTACCATGCCCCGTCCATATACCTGTCAGGGGCCGGGTCTTCGACGCCCGGGACAGATTTCTCTTTCCACGCGCTGTCGTCGTAATCGGCTTTATACCTGCCGGTGCTCTCCTCTTCGAGGAGTTTCAAGGTCTCCGGCGTCCTCTTATAAAGCGTAAGCTTGTGGTCGACGCCCTGCCGTTCGGACCTCCATGAGCCGTCCAATTCTATGTAAGGGCGGTCCTGCCTCTCCCATGACGGGAAAGGTATCCCGTTCTGGAACGGGAGATACAGGCCGTCTATCTCTTTTACCTCGAATGTGGGAGGCTGGACCCCGGGTCCCGCGGCCTGGGCGGGATACACCTGCGCCGGCGCGAGCGCGCACGCCAGGAAGACTATAATCGCAAAATATGGGAAGGTTTTTTTCAGCATGATTGCCTCTTAATGAGTTCGGGTTTTATCACTGCCATCTGGGGTTCAAAATTCTCGTCGTTCATGGAGCGGACTGCGAGGTCGACCGCCTTCTCTCCCATCTCCTGGAGAGGCTGCCTTATCGTCGTCAGCGGGGGTTCGACGTAGGCGACCTCGAGCGTATTATCGAACCCCATCAGCGCCATGTCTTTGGGTATTGAGATGCCCTGCGCTTTCATGACGCGCATCGCGCCGATGGCCATATAATCGCTAGCCGCGAATATCGCGGTGGGGCGTTTCTTGAGCCCCAGGAGCTTCGGGACCTCCCTTTCGCCGCTCTCGAATGTGAAATCGCCGTAGACGATAAGCTCCTCGTCCTGGTCAAAGCCCATCTTTTTGGATAGGGTCTTGAACGCCTGCAGCCTTTCTGGGCCGTCTGCCGAGTTCGGGTTGCCGCTTATGAACCCGACGCGCTTGTGGCCTTGCGAGGCCAGATATTCCAGGGCCAATCTCACGCCCTCGAAATTATCGACGCAGACCGAGTTGACCTTTTCTTTGCCGTTATATTTTGTCACTAAAGAAAAGGCTATGCCGTTGTCTTTGAGGTCGCGGATGTCTTTTGAGATATCCCTTGTGTAATCGACGTTCAGGATCACCATGAGGTCAATAAGCCATTTGCGGGATATCTGGTAATACGACTCGCCCTTGGTCTGGTCGAGGCTGAAGAACATAAGCGCCCTGTCGTATTTCTTACAGGCGTTCTGTATGCCCTCTATTATCATAAGGAAGTACGTTATGGTGAAAAAATGCGGGTTCTCGGGGAATACCACCCCTACGGTGGACGATTTCTTGCTGATAAGGCTGCGCGCGACCAGGTTGGGCATATAGCCCATCTCTTTGGCGATCTTAAGGATACGTTCGCGCAGCTTCGGCGACACGTGTTCACGGTCGTTCATAACAAGAGAGACGGTTGAGTGAGCGACCCCCGCCCGTTTTGCCACGTCTTTTATGGTTATGCTGGATTTATCGAAACGTTTCATTGATTAGCATACCTCTAAAAGAAAGGTTACCACACGAACGGCCTTTTGTCAATGTGACCGATAACATCTTATCTGGAGAGTTTGACCTTGCAACCCAGATCGGTGGTAAAGGTAGGTATGGCCAGTTCGAGGCTGCCGTTCCGGCACCCGGTTTTCTCGCTCCGGATCACGCCGCCGGCGATGGTATCGAAATATTCGACTGCGTAATCCCCGTCTTTCAAGCCGGTTATGACGACCCTGGGTATCTCTATCCAAGTATACCTGACGCCTTTCCTGCGGTTATCGACCGTGTCATCCCTGTTCTTGAACCAAAGATACGCTGAATCGCCGGACCTGATACCTACCACCTGGAGCGGGTTGGAATAGCCGCTCAGGCAGATGTTCCTGACCCTGAACCAATCGGCCCCGTCATTGGTTAT
This sequence comes from Candidatus Omnitrophota bacterium, assembly GCA_028716565.1. Lineage (NCBI taxonomy): Bacteria > Pseudomonadati > Candidatus Omnitrophota > Candidatus Omnitrophota bacterium. The sequence goes on along the minus strand of JAQUPL010000002.1, from coordinate 197,157 downwards.
CTTTATGCGGTGTCTTCCCTTGCTCACGCCGACCTCGAAGCTGTCATCGAGATGTTTGTAGCTCGGGAGCGGCTTATAGATATGTTCGAGGACCATCCGGTCGTCAAGCCAGATGGCAGCTTTGGCCCCGCCCTCGGATACCATGTCGATATTAAGGGTAAACGAGCCGTCCCCGGGATAATCTACGGCGAATACCGGGGTGACCTTCATATCCGTGTGCGCCGAGCCCTGGAAAAACCTAGAAAGTTTGTCGATATCCGAGATGCGCCCATCGTTCCCCACGATGAATTCCGAGGCGGTCGAGGCCTGCCAGTCGAGATAAGGCGTGAAAGTGAGCGTATTATAGGTATCCTTGGGGTAAATTATCCTGTAATCGATATCCGTGAACTTTTTACCGCGCCTGTCATCGCCGGCGGTAAACCCGGAGACCGCCCTAAGCTCGTAGAAAAGATTTCGCGGCTTGATATAGCTGTCCCACCACCAATACATCGCGGTTCCGGCTGCAGGCGAGGCGGCCGAAGACCAGAGCGCGTTATGGAACCTTATCCCCTGGGGATCCTGCCTGCGTTCTACCGTCCCTTCCTTCGCGGTGCTGGCTACTTCAGCGATAAGGACCGGCTTTCCGTACCTCTCCCGGAACTCTTTCGCGCGGAAGACTATCTCGTCTATCATAACATCGCTGTACTGGTGGATCTGCGTATAGCTGATGTATGGCGCGCGCCAGAGCAAGCAATCCAGCGGCTTTGAGAGACTCGTGGTTATCATGTGGCCGAGCGGGTCCGCGCCCTTTATATAATCCGCCATCTCCTTGTGCCATTCGCCGGCGCGGGCCTCGTCGAAACCGTCGGTCAGGTCGATCTCGTTCCAAAGCTCCCACGAGAATATCGCCGGGCTGTATCCCCACCTGGCGATTATATAACGGAGCTGGTTCTTGAAGAGCCTTGCTGCGTCCTCGTTCGTGAAAAAATCCGGCGGGGACTTGCATGGCCCGCCGTTCTTGGCGTTATAGGGGTTTGCGCCCCACTCAGAATCGGATGAAGTGCTAAACTGGCCGTGGATATTTATCGTAAGCTGGACGCGTATGCCGTATTTTTCGGCCATCCCCAGTATCTTATCTATCCTGTCCGCGTTCCTGAGATTGTATTTCCCGAGGCCGCCGTATGACTTATCCTTCTTCCATTCGAGCCCGAGGCCCCAGGAACACAGCCACAGCCGCGACCAGTTCCCGCCGTTGCCGCTTATCTTCTTATAATAGCCGTCGTAATTATACAGCGTATCCCCCCCGAGCCACGCGACGTTCATGCCGACAGGGAAGAAGAATTTGCCGTCGGAGGTCTCAAAATAACAGGGATCGATCTTGCTTACCCTGACCGGTCCCGTAGCCGTCGAGGGGAAGCATGTGAATCCGGCAACAGGAGACCTGGCTGAGGAGTGTTTGTCCGCAACTGTCGCACAATAGGTCCAGTCCCCCTCTTCATCCGGGGAGAAGCGTATCTTCCAAACAGGCCTTTTCCCGGACGATGAATAAAGGAACCCGGGGACTTTTATCTCTTTGGATGACGGCGACTTGAATATTCCGGAGAGGCCTACCTGCAAAGGGTCAAAAGGATTTTCATATTCGGCGCTTAGGTCCACCGTGAGCTCGAAGAGGCCGTATCTCCCGACTTTTTCCGAAGAAGGGGCGATTGAATTTATCGTGGCCGGCTTATAGGCGAACGTTTCGGCGGAAACGAGGAAAAATGCGCACGCTAGAAAGACAAGACAGCTTTTTTTCATATGTCACGCTTTAAGGCCGGTAAGGGCTATGCCTTTTATGAAATACTTCTGGAAGGCTATAAAGACTATCAATACCGGGGCCGTAGCGACCACTGCGCCGGCCATGACCATCGCGAAATTCGTCCCGAACTGCCCGTTCAGTACGGAGAGAGCGAGGGGTATCGTCCTCATTTTCGAGGAATATATTATGACGAGGGGCCAGACGAAATTATTCCATTGCGCCATGAAAGTGAATATCGCCAGCGAGGCGAGCGCCGGCTGTATCAGGGGGAGTATCACCCTGCGGTATATCGTGAACTCGGTGCAGCCGTCTATCTTCGCCGCGTCTATGAGGTCGTCGGGGATGTTCATTATGAACTGCCTCATCAGGAATATGCCGAACGCCCCCGCCATCGCCGGGATTATCAGCCCGTAAAACGAATTGAGCCACCCGAATTTCTTCACTATCACGAAACTCGGTATAAGGTTCACCTGCCACGGTATCATCATCGAGCCGACGAGCAGGAGGAAGAGCTTGTCCCTGCCGAAGAACCGGTGCTTGGCGAAGGCGTAGCCGGCCAGGGAACAGAAGAATATATTGGCCAGCGTTATAGCGGTCGTGGCAAAAAGGCTGTTGAGGAAATACCTGCCCATCGGTATTATCCTGAAGAGTTCGAGGTACGCCTCGATCGTAGGTTTGCGGATGAAGAAGCTCGGCGGATAGGTATTTATCTCGTCGAGCGGCTTGAACGACGTGACTATCATCCAGACGAACGGCACGATCATTATGAACGAACCGGCTATCAGGAAAATATAGATGAGGAGATTGGCGGTCTTCTGCTGCTGCTTCTTGCTGGTTACCCTGACCGTGCCCCTTCTCTCCAGCTCTTTTATCCCGTTCATACCCATGTCAGTACTCAATCTTTTTCTCCACCAGCCGCATGTTGACGATCGTTACGATAAAAAGCACCAGGAATATAAGGTACGCCAGCGCCGAGGCGTAACCCATCGCGAACCTTTGGAACCCGGTGTCGTAGAGGTACGCGACTATCGTCAGCGCGCAGTCAAGCGCGCCGCCCACCGCTCCCTCGGAACTGTAGGTCATTATATATACAGCGTCGAAGACCTGGAATGCGCTTATGATCGACATTATGGTGACGAAGAGCATCGTCGGCGCCAACAGCGGCAGCGTGATGTTGCGGAACTTGTCCCATTCGCTCGCCCCGTCGACCTCGGCCGCCTCATAGAAAACATGGGGGATGCCCTGAAGCCCGGCGATGAAGAGTATCATGTTATACCCGAGCCCGCCCCAGACGCTCATGATTATTATCGAGGGGAGCGTCCAATCGATCCCGAGCCAGTTCACCGGCTGTATCCCGATCGAAGAAAGGGCGTGGTTAAAGAGGCCGTATTTGCCGCTGGCGTAAAGCCATTTCCAGATTACCGATATCGCTATTATCGAGGTTATGCTGGGGATGAAGAAAAAGGTCTTGAACCAGTTCTTGAAACGGATATTCTGGTCGATGGCGACGGCGAGGGCAAGCGAGATCACTATGCTCGTCGGGACCGTGCCTGCCACGTATATCGCGGTATTTACCATCGCTTTCCAGAAACGCGGGTCATGGAACAGTATGTTTATGTAATTCTGGAACCCGACGAATTTGGGCGGCTGGAGGATATTATACTGGGTGAAACTCCAGTAAAGCGACGCGAAGACCGGTATGATGAGAAATACGGTGAAGATGATAAAGGACGGGCCGATGAAGATGTAAGACCATTTCTGCCTGTTCAATTCCTTTGCGAACGGCTTCACTTCCTGAGCCTCCTGTTCAATTCGTCATTCGCGCCGGCTAAAGAGGCCTTCACGTCCTTGCCCTTCAGGACGATAAGCTGTATGGCCGTATCTATGAACCTCGTGCTGTCATCCCAACCCAACAGGGACGGAGGGCCTTTCGAGTCCATCGCCTGCGCCTTAAGCGGTTCCTTGAACGCCGCATCCATCGGGAGGATATCCCACGTCTTTATGTTCGGGGGAAGATAGGTATCGTGCGACTCGAGGGTCGCCTCGTATAATTTCAGCTGGATGTCCGGACGGGAAAGATACTTTATGAATCCCCACGATTCATTCTTCAGCTTGGATTGGGAAAATACCCCCATCACCCTGCCGCCGATGAACCCTGTCCTTTTTCCCGTCGGCCCGGCCGGCAGCTGCGATATGCCCCATTTACCGTTTATCTCCGGGGCAACGTCGGCAAGGGTCTTCATCTTCCAGTTCCCGGAGATGAATATCGGGTAGTCGCCCATCTTGAATCCTTGCTCTACGGGTTTCTCCTCCTTCGGCACGCCGTATCTTTTATAAAGTCCGGTGAAAAATTCCATCCCTGTTTCCGCGGCTGCGGTATCGAGGGTGGCAACCGTATTCTCTTTATTATAAAAATCCCCGCCTGCCTGCCATAAGAAAGGGCTGTACCCTATCCAACCGAGCCCGCCCCAGTCGATTATCATCGATTTGCCGTTGCGGTTAAGCTCTGCCAAAAGCGAGGCCAGTTCTTTCCAGTCCCGGGGCGGCTTTCCGATCATATCGGTCCTGTAATACATTATATATTCGCTTATATCGAATGGTACGGCATAGACGCTGTCCTTGTACCTTATCGACTCCGCGAGGCCGGGAAAGATGTTGTCCTCTATATCCTTGAGGTCCGCAGGAAAAGCCTTCTGGAGGTCGACCATCGCGCCCAGGTTGCCGAATTCGGTCCCCCAGGTAAGCCCCATCGTCCCGATGTCGGGGGTGACTTCCCCTACTACCGAGGTCAGGTATTTCGAATGCGCCTCTCCCCACGAGATCGCCTCGCATCTCACCTTGACGCCGGTCTCTTTATAAAAATCCCGCCCGAGCTCGGTTATCTTCTGGGCCTGCTTCTCGGAACCTACAAGCCACATGAGTATCTCTTTTTCGGAAGACTTCTTTGCGCAGCCGGAAAGGCAGGATAAAATGAGGGCCGCAAAAAATAAAAAAAGACACCCTATGGCACTTCCGCGTTTTATTCCGCGCATAGCCTTATTATTCTCTATTGTTATAAAAAGTCAAGAGATAGTTACTTTTGCTTCGTCTCTTTTTCCGATTTCTCGATAAAACTACGGGCAGAGGCAAGAAGGCTTTTCGTATTGACGTCGAGCGCCTCTGCTCCCCTGCTGTCATCCGACGGGGGGACCTTGAACTCTAGATTATTCGCCTTGTACAGCTCTTCCGCATAACGGATCCGGAGTTTCCTTAAAATATCCGCGATAGATATCTTGGCGTTCTCCTGCGCCGGGTAGTCCATGACTATCGCGACCTTCCGGTACGCCAGGTCCGCATCCTTTATCTTCTCTATTGCGCCCTCGAAGTCGTTAGTAAACGATTCCCATCTCTCTTTGTTGAATTTCTTCTTTTGGGATCCATATTCCAGGCTCAGTTTATTGTAAAGGCTGTCCAACTCCTTAAGTTCAGCCACCAACTCCTTTCTGCGCTTGCCCGTAGCCCCCTCTGCCTCGTCCGGAGACCCCACCCGGATCTCCGCGGTCGCGACGATATCGCCAACGCCTTCGAGCTTCTTCTTTATCTCTTCACTCTCCTGCCTTGAGGTTATACAGGAGACCTCGATTACATATATGCCCGGCGAGAATCTCTTCTCCTTGAACGGGCCGAACCTTATCGCAAATGACTGCCCTTCCACCGCATGCTTGCGCGTGACGATAACCTGGTTGAGCGTCCTGACCTGCAGGAAGAGGACGGTCTTCTGCGGAAGGTTTGTCTTATACTTAACGAGGATAGCGTCGCCGTTGTAAGAACTTTTCATCTCGGCCGAAACGTTCAAATTAAATTTCCCGGAATTCGCCGCGCCGTAACCCTCGGCCTTTAGCGGCACCGGATTTACCGTGACCCGGCGCTTCTCTTCCGCCCTCGCGCCGAAGAATCCCTCGGGCAGCTCCATGCGTTCCTCCGAGGCGACATCGGCGCGTTTAAAAATTACCTTTCCTATTTTCGTCCTTAAAGTCATGGTCTCGCCGTTCTCTTCGAGTATCTCTCCTTCGAGCGAGCGGCCGTTATTGAGCGTAACCGTGTCCGCGAATGAGGCCCGGCACGCCAATGACAGAGCAAATATAAGAGATATGAAGTATATTGCCTTTTTCATTTATATATTTCTCCAATACAGTATCTTCGCGCGTTTTTGGTAAGTTATCGTCACATCATCCAGGACAGGGGTATCAAGGAGGCCGTCCCCGGATTCCAGGAAATAAGCGCTATACTTGATATCGCCCGTGCCGCCGGTAACGACATTGAGGGGATTGCCCGCCGGATTAGACCTGGACGAGCTGTTGCCTAGCCAATTCGCGCCGTCAAAGACGTCAAAAGTTATGTCCGCGCCCGGGATGATGGGATTTCCGACAACATCCGCTACATGCTCGGTCCAGGATATCGTCCCTAACCTCGCGGCGCCCACCGTATCAGAGGAAGAGGTAAAAGAGGCGTCCCCGACATCATAGTATCTTCCGGCAGCGCAATCGTTGCCGATGTCGGATGCATTTAACATCGTCGGAAATATGCGTATCTCATCCATAGTGCCATTCGGAGGCTCGTTCCCGTTCGTATCGCAGCCGAACTGCAGGCCCTGAAATCCGGTAAACCCATACGGCTGGATGGCCAGTGAATTATCATACTGGCTGATCCCGTCTATATACATATGCTGTTCCGCGGCATTAAAATCCCACACAAAAGCCAGGTGATGCCACGTCCCCGCCCCCCAGAAACTGCTGACGCCCCAAAGCCAATAAGTAAAATTATGCTCCAGGCCGTCTTTTCCGTGGACCCTGACGACGATTTTACATGAGGTTTCGCCGGAACCCCTGGCCATGTACATATCAATGGAAGAATTGGACCATTTCCATTCATTGCCGTCGGCATCCCAAAAAGATCTGGTCTGCGCTTCAAATATCTTACCCGAATCATAGGTAGGAAACGTCACCCATCTCTCATAGAAATTCGGCTTAAACCATACCTCTATAGATCCCCTGCTCGCCTCTATATTATTTTCGGGATAGAACCAATCTATAGTCTGCCCTTCCCGGGGATAAAACACCCCGTCAGGCATGAGATTGCCCGCAGGATTAGCAAATATACCGGCCTCTCTCGGGATAGGGCTTGCGATGCCGCTCGTCTGCCTCGCGGCGCTGCCGCCTGCGTTGTCGGCGTTCAGGTGATTGGCCTTATCCGCGTAATCGATCTTGAAATGCGGCGTTCCGGAAGGGGCCGCTTCTTTCCTTGTCGTGAGCATTATCTGCCCGTCATAGGCGGCGGGAGATACGCCGGAAGAGGCCTGGTCGTACTCCGGATAGAGCTCGGCATTACTTATCGTGCCCTGCGCGAACTGGGCCTGGGTGGTCTGCTTCCAGATATCGAAAAGTTTTACGACCGCCTGCAGGTTTTTAGATGCCACCCGGTTCCCTGCCGCGTCATTTATGAACCCGGTCGCGTTGATCTCATAATATCCGCCGGAGTTGAAGCAGAATTCCGTCGTATAAACTGAGAGCGCGGTCTTATCTACCGCGAGCGGGACGCCATTCGCGTCGTAATAGGCCTGAATGCCGGGATTGGCGGGATCATACCTCGATACATGCTTATACCGCCATGAACAATTCGGGTTCGCGCGCATCAGGTCCGTGTTCGGGTTAGCGTTCGCCATGACGACCGCGGCGTCGCCGGCGGCGATATAACCGAGCGTCTCTGCGGACAAGAGCATGCCCCACAACTGGTCGTAGGTCCCGTAAGGGCGGTTATTTATAAGATGGTCTGTGAGAGAAGCGGCCTTCGCGGAAGTCATAGTATTCGTGCCGTCGCTTATCCCCGTCAGGACCGCGATCAATACCTCCCTTGAGGCGGTATTAACGTTAACCGGAGCCCTGGGCGCCGCGGGATAAGGCGACACGGGGCTTATTACATCGTAATCTATAAATGCCTGTAAGGCTATATGATCCTTTATCTTATTATATTTTGTCTTTTTATCGGCAAGCGCCGCGCCGGGAAGGGCCTCTACTATTGTTTCCTTTGTGGTATAACCGGCAGCGGGACGATTAGTGACTATCGCCGCGCCGTCTCCGGCAGACAGGGGCGCGCCAAGGGAAGCGACCAGGTTCTCCAGTATAACGCTTAGGTTAGGATTGGCGTCGTTTATGCATATCTGGCCCGCGCAATCATATATCTTATCCACCCTATAACCGCCGTTGCCGGCCGGCGTCACATAAGCGGGGCTTCCTGCCCACTCCTCGTCGGTCGAGTCAACCGCGTCGCTTACAAATCCTTCGGCGCCGTAGAGGAGTTCGGAGATCGCCCTGTTTATCCCGGCCTCGGCGAGATATTTCGCTTCCGCGGCATTTTTGAAGTTCTTCGCCGACTTGAGGTCCGCTATCATGTTGATGGCAAAGGAAGTGCCGACGAGCAGGATAAGGGCCAAGACCCCTACCGTGAGGATAAGGGCAACGCCCTTATTGTTCCTCCCGGAGATAAAAAAGGGGGTGCTTAAAGCTATTTTCGGGTGAGGGAGCAAGTCCTTTTGAACTTTCCTCATAGCTTTAATACCCCCTTTTATTATTTCTTCGATTTTCCTGTGTTACTTTTACTGCTTACGCTTTCTTCTTTCTGGCGAAACCAAGGATGCCCACTAAACCGCTGCCGAGAAGAAGCATGCTCGCCGGCTCGGGAATTACGTCGTACTGATCGACATAGATGAGACCGTCGTAAGTCCCTGTTGACGAGTCGCCGGTGCCGAGTTTGACGCCCATGACCATTACGCGAGTGGGGTCAAAACCTGAATCGACAAAATCCGGAGTTGTGGAACCTAAAGTTGAAGAGAGTGTCGTCCAGTTGTTTTCGGTCAAGTTACTCCACGGACCGTACCATGACTTCCAGCTCGTGTCCTTGAAGAACATCTGCCATCCGTTGGGGGACGAAGGATTTGTCCCTGCCGCTCCCGTAGGACCATAAACCGACACGGATGCCAATACCCCCTGCAGATCAAGCGCGTTAGACGAGCCCCTATTGACCAGGACTTCTCCCTTACTGAAGCTAGCGTCTCCGGGTACCAGATGAGTTGTTCCTGCCAATGAGTATGAACCGGATTTCGCCTGATCGCCGGACTGGGCGACCGCTGATACGGCCATGCTGTCCGAATAATCCTGGAAAGTCCAACCCTGGGTGCCTGATTCGAAGTCGTACAAAGTTGTAGCGAACGCTGAGCTGCCTACCAATAACATCGTTGCAATTACTGCAATGTACTTCATCATTATTGTTTCACCTCCTTCTTTTTGAAGTTTTAATATTTTATTGACCATTCGTCGACCCCCCTTTCCTTTTGATTGATTAGTATATCCGAGTATACTATTTAATTGTAAACAAAGATGTTTTAACAAGGATTAAATGATTATTGAAGAACAAGGCAAGTATACTCTGGTATAACTTCAAAAGGCAATATACCATTTTAAGCGCTCTTTGTCAAGAATATATTGTTGCTTTTTTAAGGTAAATCTTTGTTATCCTGCGTTTAAGATCCCTAGTTGCTCAAGAATCCAACATTGTCTACGTAGATAGCGCCGGAATCGACGTCCCACGGGTAGAACATGAACATCGCTTCTTTCATCGGCTCTTCCCTGTCAATGGCACCCTTGTGCTGCCATTTTGTTTCCTGCTTCTTAAAGGTCTTAGCCGTAAGGTCAAACGTCACGTTCTTGTTCCAGCCCGGCACCATCTGCTTCCTTACACTCTCGCAGAAGCCCTTGCTGTTAAGGACAACCGATACTTCTATGGAATTCGGCGCGTCGAGATAAACATCGAATATCATCTTTTTGGCCTTTGACAGGTCGAGGTCAAGCTTGGTATTCTGGAGGCACAGGCCTTTCCCGTCGGTCCTCTTGCCTGCCTTGTCGAATACCACCTTGATCGAAGTCTTGCCTTCGGTAAATCTGTCTTTGGCTAGCGAAACCCTCCCTTTATCGCCCCAGTCCGCGCAGACCCAATCGCCCTGTTTCTCAAAACCTTCCCAGATATCGCGCGTCTCCAACGGCACATCCTTCTTCAGGAAATTCGAAGCTATGTAGACCTTTGCAGGCCTGGGACGGGCCTTTGAATCCAGGGATATCACTTTGAGGGCCATATCTCCGGTTATCTCGGGCAAAGGTATCTCTATTTTCGAGCCATTGCACGCGGCATTGACCGTCCCGGTGATTTTCCCGTTATACGTATTCCAGAACTCGACTTTATAATCCCCCTTGTCCATCCCGGCAACCGTCAAAACGGCTCCTTTGATATCGAGCGGCCTGACCGCGCCCTGGTTGAACTTCGTCCTCAACAGGTCATATACCCAGATAAGCGCCCTCTTGTTATTCAATACGCCCTGGGCGTTGAGTATCGTCCCGTCCTCGAACTCGAGCGTCCCGCGGCTGTACCGGTAATCCTGCCCGCGCCTGTCCTCGCCCTCGTTGAATTTTGCGAGCGAGCGCCAGTGGAAATAAAAATTATTCGGCTCGATATAATCGTCCCATTGCCACGGCATCGCGTCGCCGGATGACACGGTGGTATAGGCGGCCCAGATGCCGTTGTGGTGGACCGTGGCATTCGGGTCCTGTATATCGATGCCGCTTAAATTGCTGCCGCCGTACTCGCCGACGAAATACGCCTTCTTATAATCCTTCATTATCGTATAAAGCCCGTCGAGGGTCGTGACTATCTCCGGCGTATACATATGTATCTGGCCGTAGGATATCTCCGGCTGTTTCCAGATATCCTTCGGGAAGTTGCCGAAATAGCTGGTGGTTACCATGTGCCTGTAAGGGTCGATCGAATTAATGTACTGGCCCATCTCCCTCTGCCACGGGATGTCGAGTTTCGCGTCGTAGTTGTCCATAAGCGTAAGCTCGTTCCACGGCTCCCACGCGAGGATGTTCGTGGAATATCCCCACCGCGCCACGATATAACGCACGCGCATCTTATAGAGCTTCCTGGCTTCCGGATTCGTCAGAAAATCTTTCGGCTCCTTGCACGGCCCGCCGTTCTTCACATTGTAGGGGTTGTTGAGCCATTCCGGGTCGACTTTTGTGCTTAGCTGGCCGTGCTGGTTCAATACGAGTTGGTAATAAATGTCATGCTTCTTCGCCAGATCAGTTATGTCGTCCAGGAGTTTCGCGTTATTGAGGTTATAATTGTTAAGGCCGTGGAAATTACCGACGTCGAGCCACTCTATGGCGCATTGCCAGCTCGACATCCAGACGCGCGACCAGTTATACATGTTCTCCTGCATCTTCAGGAAATAATGCTCGTACGCGTTCAGCGACGGCGCCCATGCCACGTTCTGGCCTATAGGATAATAATACTCGCCGTTGTCGAACTCAAAATAGAGCGGGTCCTTCTTACTTATGCGGACAAATCCTTTTTTCGGCGCCGCCGGTGCCAGACTTCCGAGTGCTGGCATTGCCGGGGCCTTGCATTCGAAAGCCATGGTCTCTGACCTGGCCGTACCCTTCGGGTTTGTCACGTTCACGCTGTATGTCCATTTCCCGGCCGTGGTCGGGGTGAACCTTACTTTCCAGACCGCGTCCGAGATATTGACGCCGTCGACCTTCCCGGAATAAAGGAATCCGGGCATGGTCATCTTCTTGCCGTCCGGAGAGGTGAATACGGCGCTCACGTCTATGTTCTCCGGATTATACGGATACTGGTATGTGCCCTCGAAATCGATGGTCGCCTCGAACTTCTCAAACTGCTCGACGCTCTCGTTTTCGGCTTTTACCGAAAGGACCTCCGGTGCCTTATATTCGGCCAACGGGATCACCTTCTGCTCGCTCGTCAACCTCGGGGTCCTCTCGACGCGGATGTTGTCGAAATAGATGTTCCCCTTCGCCTCGGTGTCTTCGGCATACATTATGAACATTATGCGCCACGCGATCGTGCCTGCCCTGGGCGCGTAATTATACTGCCAGTTGCTGGTCGGCGACTTGAAATTTTTCTCGTGGATATTGAAGGTCACGTCCTTGTTGAGCCCCTTCTTTATCGTCTCGGTCGCGCTCTCGATGAATTCGTCGGTATAAAGGACGAGGGCCAGCTCGAACGGCGGGCCGTCGTTATAGATGTCAACCATGAGCTTCTTCGTCGAATCGAGGTCGATAGCCGACTGCTCCCTTTCGAGGACGAGTCCCTTGGGAGGGTTCTGCTTGCCTTCTGGCCCAAATTCGACCTTGAAGCATTTCTCGCCTTCGGTCTTATTATCCGGGACGATGGTCAGTCTTGCCGCATCGCCCCATTGGGCTAAACTCCAGAGGTGCTTGGCTTCAAGGCCGTCCCACAAGACGGTCTCGGTCTCGGCGGCGTAAACGTGGTTTACGATCGCCAGCATAGACATGATAAATAGGACACATAATGGCTTTTTCATTGCTTTTTCGCCCTCCAGGCTGCACCGATTATTCCCGCGTCTTCTCCGAGTTCCGCGGGCACTATCCTGACCCCTTTAAACGATTCTTTCAAAGCTCTTTCTTTTGCCGCTTTTCTTATTTTAGCAAAATATTTTTTTCCTGCCTTCGCCATCCCCCCGGCCAGAACTATCACTTCCGGGTCGAGCGCGTTTATTATGTTGGCTACCGCGGCGCCAAGATATACGGCTGTTTCATCGACGATCTTGCGCGCAAGTTTATCGCCTTTCCTTGCCGCGCCATAGGTCTGTTCGGCCGTCATTTCAGCTTTCTTCATCCGCCGGACCACAGCCGTGGCCGAGGCATACATCTCTAAGCAGCCCCGGTTGCCGCAGCCGCATTTCGGGCCCTTAATATCTATAGATACATGGCCCAATTCAGAGGCGAACCCGCCTTTTCCGGTCCATAATTTCCCGTCGAGGACTATCGCGCTTCCTATCCCGGTGCCGAGCGTCAGCAGGACCATGCTTGAAGCCCTGCGTCCGGCTCCGCGCACCGATTCACCGAGCCCGGCGCAATTCGCGTCGTTCTCGACTACCACAGGTACCCGGAACCTTCTTTCAATGATCTTCTTTAACCGCACCCCGCGCCAATCCGGCAGGTTCGGAGGGGAAAGGATTTCACCTTTCTTGCTGTCCAGCGGGCCGGGGCAACCGGCCCCGATAGCTTTCACTTTAACTCCGGACCTTTTGATAAGACCGGCCGCGGCATCGAGCAGGCGCCGGATCACTTTATACTTTCCCTGCTCTTTCAGCGTCGGCATGCGGTATCTCGCGATGACTTTACCGCGCCCGTCTATGATGCCGAAGCGGATATTCGTCCCGCCTATGTCTATGCCGAGATAATTGCTTATAGCGGCTTCCTCTTCCCTTTCAAAGCGATATCGACCAAGTCGTCTATCTTAGCCGTCGCGACGCACATTACCGTATCCGCGCCGCCGTAATAGATCTTGACCGTGCCGTCAGGCTCAGGGATCGCGCCGCAGGTGAATACTACATTATGTACGTAACCGACCCTTTCGAATATTTCGTCAGGGCTGATTATGAACTGGTCCGCGATTCCGAGCACTTTTGCCGGGTTCTTGAGGTCATGCATCGCGACACCCAGCCTGTATGTCATCCCGTCCATCGTCCAGGTCACGCCGTGATAGATGCTGAGCCAGCCCTTCTTCGTCTTGATGGGCGGGGCCCCGGCGCCGATCTTGTGGTCCTCCCAGATATGGTTGCCGTAGGGAAGCATTATAAGCTCCTGCTCGCCCCAGTGTATGAGGTCGGGCGAATAAGAGATCCAGATGCCCTGGCGTCCGACGTTCGGCCGCTCAAAACGGCAGTATTTGCCATTTATCTTCTCAGGGAAGAGTACCGAGTTGCGGTAGTCGATAGTCGTTGTCATGGCGACCCGCTCAAATTTTTCGAAATTTTTTGTCTTCGCCAGTCCTATCCTCATGCCGATGCCCGAAAAGCAGCTGTAAAAGAAATAATAAGTGTCGCCGATCTTCGTGATCCTCGGGTCCTCTATGCCTTTTTGCTCGTAGAACGCGAACGGCCCGGTCGTCGCGGGGACCATGACCGGCTTAGGGCGCACGGTGAAGTTATATCCGTCGTCGCTCACCGCCAAACCGAATTCGCAGTTACCATTCAGGCGCAGGGCCCTGAATAGGAGGTAGTATTTGCCGTTGTACTTCGCCGCGCCGGCGTTGTAGGCCGCGTCACACGGGTACGGTACGTCCTCTTTTGTCAATATCGGGTTCTTCTCATACTTCTTGCATACGAATCTCATTTTTTGTCCCCCCTTATTTCGTTTTAGAATACCACAGTTTGACTACATCAGATGCCGGTTTATTCTGGATATTGAACCCGCGGTCAGTGCTCCCTCCCATCCTCTCGTTCGTGCCCCAATACCACCAATACATACCGTAGAACCACGGTTTGTCCCAGAACGCCTCGAGCATGGCGGTATAGCAGTCACTCTGGAGCTGGAGGTCGACCTCCCTGCCGAGCTGATGTTCCCACGGCGTCTTGGCCGCGCCGGTCGAACTCTTATATCCGACCTCAGTAAGGATCACAGGCTTGTTTATCTTCTTCTGCCACACCTCGATCTCCGGGATATATTTTTTCCAACCTTCGCGAAGGTCGTCAAGCGCGGGTTTCTCTTTATCGGAAAGCGGAAAGTATGCGTCGAGGCCGGCATAATCGAGCTTATCCCAGAACGTGATATTCTGGTATTCCTCGTTCCAGTTGGCCGCGTATGTTATCGGGCCGGTAAAGACTTTTCTGACCTCGCTTATCACATATTTGTCCCAGAGTTCGCCTTTATATGTGGCCGGGGTTGTCAGCTCCACGCCTATGCATAACAATTCGACGTTCTCTTTTTCCGCCAAAGCGGCGTAATGAGAGATGAAATTCCCATAACTCCTGAACCACGCCTCCCAGTCCGCGTCATTATTGAACTGTATCTCTCCGCGCCAATATCCGCCCTTGACCAGGTCAAGGTGGGGCTTGAGCATCACTTTGAGGCCTAAATTATGCGCCTGTCCAATGGCATGCGCGAGCCCTTCATCGGTAGGCGTATAGGCGCCGGGCCTTATCTCAGTACTGTTATAATCTGTCTGGTACCACGTCGTTACTATGGCTATATATTGGCACCCTAATGACGAAAGCTTTGACATCGATAAGTCGGAAAAACCCTTGCTATATGCTACCCTGTCCCACGTCACGTATGTCATGCCCTTTTGGAATTGCGGGAAGGATGGCCTCTCTGCCTTTTTATGTTCTTTTGCGGGCGCCGGAGGAGTCGAGGGCGCGGCCAGAGCAGGCGAATATGTAGGCTGCACGGGCCCTGTCCCAGCACTAGCCTCGACCTTGACATCGGGTTGCGTCTGGCCCTCGAGTTTTTTATTACCCTTCAGGCTGAATAAATACCCCGCCAAGAAAGCGAGGATTATAAGTGCGATAATTACCAGTTTATTGCGAAAAGACATATCGTTATCTCCTTAGGCTAAAGTTTTATCCTTGGGGGTGCTGTTAATACAGCACCCCCAAGGATGTCGTCATTCTACCCTGATGTTGTCGATGTATATCTTGCCTTTCCAGGCAGTCCTGTTGTCTTCTACCCTGACGCCGACTTTCCTTACATCTTTCCTGAAGTTGTCATCTACGACCGTGTTCTTCCAGTCCTTGCTGCCCGGCTTGAAATCGGCCGTTATCGTCGTAACCTGTCCGGGGGTAAGAGGGATCGTCTTTCCCATCTCGACCCACTTCCAGTCCTCGCCGACCGTAAGGATTATCTTGCCCTTAAGGCCCGCAGGAGCATCCTTCGGGATATAGACATCGGCTGATATCTTGCCGTAAGGGGACCAATCGTAGTAATCCTCGATCTCGGCATACGCGCCTGACCATTTCTTGTCCAGGAACTCGCTGGATACGGCGAGGGATTTCTTCCCTTCGGAAGCCCAATCGGAAGATACCGCTATTTCTCTCGCGACGCTATCCTCTTTTTCAAGCGCCCAATCGGGTATGCGCCAGCCGTCCGTATCCTTCTCAAAACCGAAGAGTACGGTCTCTGCCGCGTTGCATACGCCGGAAGATGTCAACATCAAAACCGCAAAAAGAACCACTGCCAACCTTTTCATTTCAACTTCCTCCTTTCCCTGCTTTTACTTTGCCGTCTTATACCAGCCGGCCAAAACCTTTTCGGCCGATTTGCCCTTGATCGTGTATCCGAGAGGACTTTCAATATCCTGCGGGAACACGCACCACCAGTAAAGGCCTTTGAACCACACCCGTTTTGTCATGACCGTCATCATCGCGTCCAGACAGTCAGCTTGCTCTTTTTGGCTCTCGACCTTTGATGGCACCGTCCACGGTGTCTTGCCAGTCCCCTCGGCGCTGGTATATCCGGCTTCTGTAAATATTACCGGTTTACTTATGCCCTTCTTCCTGAAAAAATCCTCCATATTCTTTGCTTCCTTCTCCCATGCCCCGGCCAACTCCGCCTTCGCCGGATTGGCTTTCGAGGTAAGGGGGAAATAAGCGTCTATGCCGACAAAATCCAGGTCGTTCCAGAAAGGAACTTCCTTATATTCGTTCCAGTTGGCCGCGTATGTTATCGGGCCTTCATAATTCCCCCTGACCGATTTTATTATCTTCCTCCATTGCGGCTCCCACTTCATCGGCGTCCCGGCAAGCTCTGTACCTATGCAAAAAATTTCAACGTTGTATTTTTCGGCCATCTTGGCGTACCTGAGGATAAACTCCTCGTAATTCCTGAACCACTCTTCTTCCCCCGGGATATCTCCGCGGAATTCTCCGGTCTGGATATCTATATGCGGCTTGAGCATTACCTTGAATCCCAGGGAATGCGCCTTGTTTATCGCGTGGGTCAACGCCTCATCTACCGGCGTCCTGCCGCCTTCAGGGCTCTCCGGATAGATCTTCATCGATTCGAGTGTATCCTGATACCAGGTCACGATAATGCAAATATGCGTGACGTTTATCGTTTTAAGGTACTCCAGCATCGAATCGGATTCTTTCGCCGCCAGGTCGCTCTCGTTATAGGATGCGTAGTTTACGCCTTTCTGGAATTCGGCGGCTGTGACCGGTCCCGGCGACGCGGCCGGCGCTTCCATGGAAAGCTTTATTACCTCCCGCAGTTTGCGGTCCGGGAATACCTGTTCTATCGGTTTATCCTCCGGGTTAAGCTCTTTAGGGCCGTAGACCTCCCATTCCCATATCGAGATGCCCCATTCGGGATTCGACCTCTTGAGGCCGACAAGTTTAAGATAGCGCGCCGTGGTCTGCGGTATGCCGATAGTATCGGTGCCGCCGTGCCTGTTCTTGAGGACCATCACCGACTTCCATTGCTTCGCGTCGTCCGAGATAAGGAGTTCGTATTCCGGGGAGTAAGCGCGTTCCCAGTAGATAACGGTCTTCGTAAAAGTTTTGGGTTTCCCGAAATCGTAAAATATCCATTCCCCGTCCCTGCCGAGCACCGGCGACCAGCGCGTATTGAAATCCCCGTCGGCTACAGCCATCGGGTTCGGCCCAGGAGCCCACTCGGAATCGTCGAAAGACGACGCAACCGCAGCGGCAGGTTTCAAGTACACGAGGTCCTCGCATTTTTCTTCGGCCAAGGCATCCGGGCCGCCAGTAAATAACAGGGAAGTAAGGGATAAAAATATGACTGATGCGAATTTTTTATACATCATTTGATTTCCTGTAAGTCAGTTCCTGACCTTCAGTTTGCCCCACTGCGTGGCGTCGTCTTCTTTTTGCCCCGACCATATCATATGTTTCCATTCGCCGCTCGCGGAATCCTTGTCCGAGAGCGAGAAATTGACCCCGAGGACCTTACCGCCCTTCATCTCGAGCCCGGTTATCGCGCGTATCGGTATGGCCGCCTCAATCACGTATCCGCTGTCCCCTGTCCCCTTGGATATCCTGGAAGCGGTCTTTATCGCGTCGGCGACCGGCCTCGTGTTTATGTTCCTGTAGACATAAACGCCCGGCCGGCTGTCCTTAGTGAGCGGCGCGAAATCTATCTGGTAGCACCCGGGATTGAACGGCATGTTATTGAATATATCGGCATCGCCCTTGGCGTCGAGCCAGAATTCCACGGCATCGTCGCGCCAGATATCCACCCCGCGCTGGTTACCGATGACCGTGTCATCTTTTACGTCCGCGGCATAATACAGGTTCTCGTCGTCATAAAGGATGTAAAATCTGGCTGAGCCCTTCGAGAGCGATGCGACCTGGTCCTCACCGAACTTCGAAAGCTTCCAATCGGAGAGATCCCCGTCTATGGTTATCGGCCCGGCAGCCTTCTTCGCCACGATCTCTTTGCGGGTAAATCCTATCGGCATCGGGGTGGTCGAGACGAGCTCGGCCTGTTTGCCGCCTTTGGCTCTGATCACAGTTTCGACCGACTTTATTTTAAACGCCATATCCCTCTTGAAAGGCGGCAGTTTAACGTCTATCCCGTCAGCGTCGGACTTCACTTCCCTCGTCTCAATAATCTGCCCCTTCCATGTGTCCCAAAACTCTATTTTATACTTTCCCCCGACCAGGCCGTTTATCCTGACAAGCGCATCCTTTATAAAAGGCGGCTCCGGATGGTTCGGCTCGAATTTGGTCCACTTGGGGTCGAAGATCCAGACCGCTCCTTCTAAGTTATTCAAAAGCCCGATCGCATATACCGGCGAATTTAGCCCTTCCGTCTCGGCCAGAACCCTGGCTGTAGACGTCTTGTAAAACTTATACCGCCTGTCCTCTCCCTTATCGAACGCCGAAAGCGCGGCCCAGTGGTAATACAGTTTCTTCGGATGGATATATTTATCCCACCACCACGGCATGGCGTTCCCGCCGCAGGCGAGCATATACTCGGACCAGATCGCGGCGTGGATATACGCGCCGTCGAGGTCCTTCGCGTCCACGTCGTCGGATGAATCGGTCCCTATCTCAGCCATGAAATACGGCTTTTTGAACTGGCTCATGAGCCTGTAAGCGCCCATGTTCGCCGAGACGATTTCATGTGTATACATATGGAACTGCGTATAGTCTATCTCCGGCAACTCCCAGAGTTTCTTGTTAAAACCGTAATCGTGGAACGTGCCGGCATAGCTTGTGGTTATCAGGTGCTTATTGGGATCTATATCTTTTATATATGAGGCCATCTCTTTATGCCACGCCGCGTCCGTATCCAGGTTAAGGTCGTCTATGAAAGTGAGCTCGTTCCAGAGCTCCCACGCCATGATATTCGGGCTGTAACCCCACCGCGCGACTATATAACGCATCCTGTTCTTGAAATATTTTTTAGCCGACGCATTCGTAAAAAAATCCTGCGGCTTGCCGCAGGGCCCCCCGTTCTTTATGTTATAAGGATTCTCGTTCCACTGGGGGTTGACCTTTGTGCTCAACTGCCCGTGGTGATTGAGGACCAGCTGAAAAAAAATGCCGTTCTCTTTGGCCAAATTGATTATCTCGTCCAATTTCTCCGCCTTTTTCAGGCTATACTCGCCCAGCCCGCGGTAATCTTTGCCCTTGGCCCACTCGATGCCTACCTCCCAGTTGCACATCCATACCCTGGACCAGTTGTCGCCGGCCTTCTTCATCTCGGTGAAATATTTTTTGTAGCCCGGCAGGCTTGCCCAGCATACGTTCTCGCCCAACGGGTAATAGAACTCTCCGCTATCGTATTCGAAATATATTGGATCCTTTTTGCTTACGCGGACGAAGCCCTTCAGCGGGGACGCCGCGCACTTAAAGGATGCCGCCCCTGTCTTATCTTCGCCTGCCGGGGTCTTCAGGCGAACGGCATATCTCCACTCCCCCTCCCGCATAGGGGTAAACCTGATCTTCCAGACCGGCTCAACGTAATTATTATCCGCGTCTAACTTCGCCGAGTAGAGGAATCCCGGGACTATGAACGTTTCGCCGCCCGGACTCGTGAAAGCGGCGCTCAAGTCCGCCTCTTCCGGGTCAAACGGGTTCTTAAAGGCGGCTTTCAGGTCTACCGTAAGTTCAAACTTGCCGTATTTGGGTATCTCCGGGGCGCTCGCGGTGACTGATATTATCTTTGTCTCTTCTTTCGTTTCCCCTTTCGCCTCTTCCGCAAAGGCTGTCGCCCAAAAAGAAAAAGGCATGACCAGCTTCCGCGTCGGCCTGAACCTTATGTTGTCTATATATATCGTCTCCGCCTCGAACATGACGGTGTCGTAGATAAGTATGACGACCTTCCTTATATCATCGCGGTTGGCAAGGTTCGCATTGTAATTCCATTTGCTCCTCTTACACTCGAAATTCGCCTTGTCCAACACGAAGACGACACCCTTGTTCCAGCCTTTCTTCAATTTGACCGGCATCGATTCGTAATAAGTCCAGCCGTTTCCGGTCTCGAAACCGACGGCCGCCGACGCCGCCTCGGAGGACTGGACGTAGATATCGAGGACGAGGTTATGCTTGGAGAGGTCGAGATTCTCTTCATGGAATATCCCGGCCTTGTTCTTGCTCTTGCTTACGTCCTCCTTGATATCCATCCGCAAAGCGCGTCTGCCTTCGGTAACGTTGTCCCTAACCCTCGACAGCCCCACCTCATGGGCGTTATCCCAGGGGACGGGCGCCCATGATAATTTTTCCTTCTCAAAGCTTTCCCAGGGCAGGTCCGGCTGCGCGAAAGCGATATTTGCAGCGAGCGCAGCGAGTGCCGCCGAGAGAGCAAAGATCGATGCCGCAATTATTTTTTTCATAACAGGACTCCCTGTCTTTGGCATAGGATTAAACTCTATTTGAACCTTATGTTATCCACATACACCGTCGCGTTCTTCGCCTTCTTCGGATGGGTTATGAGGATAAAGACCTTTGTTATGTCGCTCCTGTCGGCCAACGGCACGGTATTCTTCCACTCGCTCGCCTTGCACTTGAAATCCTTGGCGCCTAAGTCGAAGGTGATATTCCTGTTCCATCCCTGGCTCAATATCTTCTTCTCCGACTCGTAATAATCCCCGGCCGAATCGAACCCGACCTGGACACCCATTCCCGTAGCCACGTCGGTATATACATCCAAGACCATATTCGAGTTTGAGAGGTCGAGGCTCGCTTCCCTGGCGACAACAAACCTGTTCTTCCACTCCTCCGGCTCATCCTGGGCCGCTAGTTTGAGTGACTGTTTCCCTTCAGAGGCTTTTTCGGTGCTTAACTCCAGGTCCACGCCCCCTATGTTCTCCCAACCCGGCGATGCCCAGTTCACCGGCAGGCTCTCAAAATTATCAAACGGCTTATCTTCAGCGCCGGCAATTCCGGCGCTGGCGCCCGTAAATACCAGCGCCGCGATCACCGATAACAGCAACGCGTATTTCATCCGGCCCTCCTTTTGTTAAATTTTATTTTATCCTGATATTATCGATATAAACCGTATCGGCGGACATCCTGGCCGGACGATACAAAAGTATGAAGATCTTCCCGACGTTATCCCTGTCCGCCAACGATACCGTATATTTCCAATCACTGGCCTTGTCCTTAAAATCTGAAGCCGATAGATCGAAGCTTATGTCCCTGTTCCAGCCGGGCTTCAGGGGTTTTTTCCCGGACTCATAATATGTCCAGTCTTCGCCTGCCATGAAACCAACGGCCACTTCCAGGTCAGCGGTCTTTTCGTTGAAGATATCCATGACTATGCTATTGCCTTTCGAGAGGTCTACAGGATCTTCCCTGGAGAAACCGACCTTGTTCTTCCAGTCGGTCGCTTCTTCCCTTATTATGACTTTGAGCGATTGTTTTCCTTCGGAGGGCTTATCCGCGCTCACCGAAAGGTTCACCTGCGCCGTATTCTCCCAATCGACCGGCTCCCAGTAATTGTCCCCCTCAAAACTTTCCCATAAGACCTCTGCCGCGTGCGCCTTAACCGGAGCGGCGGCAACTAACATGAAAAACAATACCGGGACCAGGCTGACATATTTCACTTTCCCGCCTCCCTTCTTCATTTCAACGCCTTGCAGGACTTCCTTACGACCAGCTCGGTCGGGACGGTGATCTTCTCGGCGCGCTTGTTGCTGTTCTTCATCCTCTGTATAAGCCTCTTGACGCCGATCTTGCCCATCTCTTCCTTCTCCACCCGCACCGTGGTAAGCTGGGGGTGTATCTGCTGGCTCATATCTATATCGTCGAAACCGGCGATGCTTATCTCGTCGGGTATCTTCATCCCCTTGTCCTGTATCGAAGCCATCGCGCGGATAGCTATCAGGTCGTTGCAGGCGAAAATAGCGGTGGGGAGCTTCTTGAGCCTGAACATCTTCTCCATGATGCCGTATCCGTTCCATAGGAGGCCGGTCTGGACGAAATCCTCGTTGAGCTCCAGGCGGTGCTTCTTCATCGCGGCCTTGTATCCCTCGAACCTTTCCATAAAAGAGCCGTGCTCGAGCGTGGCGCCGAGGAATCCTATCTGCTTGTGTCCGAGGTCTGCAAGGTATTTGATCATATCCGCCGTGCCTTTCGTGTTATCCGTCACGATGGAGTCGAGCGATGAATTCTCAATATAATGGTCTAGCAAGACTATCGGGATATCTTTCGCTTTAAGGTTTGAAATGAAACTGTGGGACATCTCGCCGACGAGGATCAGGCCGTCGACTTTTCTTTCCTCTATCAACTTGAATGTGGAGGGGTCGAACATCAATTTTTCGTCGAGGACCTGGTAGATAAGGTTATAGCCATGGGAGCGCGCTTCTTCTTCCACTCCGGCGAAGACATACGAATAGAAGGTGTTGGAAAATATCGGGTGATGTTCGCGCGATATCACAAATCCGATGTTGTCGGTCTTCAGTTTTGAGCCGCCCCTCGATCCCTGCTCCGGGCCGGAGACGAACGTCCCCTTTCCCGGGATCCTGTAGAGCACGCCTTCGTTCACCAGCTCGAACATCGCCTTGCGGACGGTTATCTGGCTCACGCTGAATTGCTGGCAGAATTCCTTCTCGGAAGAGATGAGTTCTCCGGGTTCCTTATCGCCGCTCTTTATCTGGTTTTCAATTACCCGCTTAAGCTGCTTATATAAAGGGACCGGCGAATTTTTCTCTACGGCATCTTTCATCTTTATTGCCCTCTTTTTGCGGAAGATTAAGGTGACTTTAGATATACCTTGGTATACTCGGTTATATTATATATCATAACCCGTAGTTGTCAAGGGGCTAAAATGTGATTTTGAGGGAATAAATTGCGGTCTGAAGGGTCAAGCGGTCTTTACCTGCCATTTATCTCCCCTGCGCGACGCCCGGAGGTCGCACTCTTCGCCGGCCTTCAATTCATCTTTTCCGAAAGAGACGCAGGGGACGACAGAATTCCCGGTCATTTCGTTCACGCCTTTTACAAAAACCGCATCGAGCCTTGAATTTTTAACCTTAATTATCGCCGCGGACTTCCCTGGTAAGGATACCTTCAAGCTTTTCCCCGAATACCTGAATTCTTTTATCCCCGGCTCCGAGGACAGGTCTAATATAAAGAAGAATCGGATGGCTTTCCTGCGGTTTTCATAGGCCCAAACCTGGAGGTCCGGATCTCCGGCCTCCAATCTCCTGTCCGGGCCTGCTATCGCGCCCAAAACGCCGTCCATCGCCCGCACTAATACCGCTTTCCCCTTTAGGACATCATATTTCTTGAAATTCTCGTCGAGAGACGGGACCTCCCCGGTAAATATCAACCTGCCTCCCGAAGAGGCGTATTTCAATAACTTTCCCTGGGTCTTCCTGTCCATAAAGGAGCCGCCGCACAATACGATATTTTTATAGCTATTAAGCTCCTTCGGCGCGGCCGACTCGATATTCGTTATCTGGAAGTCTATATTTTTCCCGCGCAGAAGCCTTTGGAATTCGTCCAATCCGCCAAAGCCGCACTTAAACCGGCCAAACCCCAGCCCTTTCAGGCAGTCATCGGGAATATCCCATGCCGCGAGATACGAATAAGCCGGATAGAAACCCCAGGCGATACCGCGGCAGGGTCCGGCCTCCAGGAAATCAGCGGCATTCTCCTTAAAGAAACCCGCCAATAAGGCCAATACGTCATATTTCTTCGTCAGCGTGCCGTCCTCTTTAATAGGGGACGAATCCGGATACGGCCGTTCATGAACTCGGTCGATCAGGTCATCCCATCTGCCGGTATTGATGGCAGTATAGACATTAAAACCCGTCGCCCCGCTGGCGACAGCAAGGAGGGTCTCGAAGACGCAGACCACCGGGTATTGAAAACGCGTGTCATAAATCTTGGAGAAGCCCCAATTCTCTTCAAAATTTATTCCCCTCTTCCTCTTCGCCAGCAGGCTATAGCGCTCAAAGGAAACGCTGTCTTCCGAAACCGGCTTTAGCCAGTTTGTAAATCCGTAATTTATGTTTTTCCATTTTTCGGGAATGGCGCGGGTAAGCCAATGGTCCAGCCTTTTACCGTCTATCGGAGGGCTCAGGTTTATCACGAAAGGCACCTTGCTTTTGATGAAAGACGAGTATTCCCTGTATACCGATCCCATATATTCCGATTGCCATTCGCCCCACTTGAGATACTCTTTCAGGTCAGACCTGGTCTTGAGCGCCGAGACGTCCCGGGGGACCTTCGGGTTCCTTTCCTTCGTAAATTTACGGAAAAGCGACAAAGCCGAGGGAGAATAGTCATAATCCGTGATCAAATTAGGGAAGTCGGAATAAAGGCCTTCGTTGCAGACTTGGACCGCTATAATATTCCCTTTTGGGTAAACATTATCTTTTATGATGTTCCTGTCCACCGAACCGAACCATTTCCTGACCATGCCCTTAAATTTACCCGAAAGCGGGGCCGGCAGTACTTTCCCGCTATGCGGCGGCCACCTGAGTTGGCCTCCTTTGCTGTCCGTGAACGGCTCGATCTCCGGGTCTTCTTCGGGGCAGGCCCAATCCGGGAGGCCCCCGTAATTTGTTTCGGCATGGATGAACGGGCCGGGCTTGACAACCATCCACAGTTTGTTTTTCGCGCACAGCTTCGCAAATAATTTTACATTGCGGTTTGGCCGCGTCTTCCCGTCAAAATCTACGGCATATCCCCCGCCTGACCCGGTCATATGGTGGCGCCACGGGACATAGAAACTAACGACGTCGATGCCCGCCATCTTTATCTTCTTCAGCCTGTCGTCCCAATTCCCCGGGTCGTCGCGATAATACGGATAATCAGCCGAGTTCAAGAAAACTGGCTCATTGTCTATATATAAGATACCGTCTTTTATTTCAACTGTCTTTTTCATCGGAAAACCCGCCCTTGGAGGGATTGATTTGGTAGCCCCTACGGGAATCGGACCCGTGTTTAAAGCTTGAGAAGCTCTCGTCCTAACCACTAGACGAAGGGGCCAAATTTAATATCTTACTGTTTCTTCTCTTTTTTTCTGGGCCGAAATGCGCGCGGCATCTATCACCGCGGCTGATTTACGCACCTCTTCGAGCTTTATTATCGGATGCGCCCTGTGCATCAAAACGTCATAAAGGTTCATGTAATACTGTTCCCAACGGCTGGGATCCACCTGATAGGTGCGCTCGAACTCTTCGCCTTTTATCTGCGTCTTCACCTTTATCGGGTGCCCGCCGTTCTCGCTTAAGAGGGCGCCTTTCGTCCCGAGCGCGTACCAGCGCGGCAGGTTATACCGCGAAACCTGGCTCGCCTCGAGATGCGCCGTCATCCCTCCGCGGAACCTTATCAAAAGCTTGAAATAGTCGTCGACTTCCCTCGACCAGAGGACCGACTTCATGTCGCAGAAGACCGAGACCGGCGGCTCGCCGGCCAAGCAGAGCATCTGGTCGATCAGGTGCGAGCCGAAATCATAAAGTATGCCGCCGCCGTATATCTTCTTATAACGCCAGGCCGGGTTGAATTCTTTCACGCCGTAATTCTTCAAAGAGCCGTATGAGGTCGCGCGCGACTCGATCGTGAACGGTTCGCCCAGCAGGCCTTCGTCAAGGATCCTCTTGACGGTAAGGAAATCCCCGTCGAACCGGCGGCTCTGGAAGACCGAAAGCACGGCCCTCTTCTTATGGGCGAGCCTTATTAAGTAATCCACCTCTTTCAGGGAGAGCGCTATGGGCTTCTCGACGACACAATGCTTGCCCTCCTCCAGGACCATCTTCGCTATCCTGAAATGGCTGCTCGAAGGGGTCGCTATCACGACCAGGTCTATGTCCGTATCAAGGAAGTGCCTATAATCCGAGAAAGCTATAGTGTGGTAATCCCTGTCCGCGACCCTTCGGCGCCCCGGTATCGTGTCACATACCGCCACGATCCTGAAATTCCCCGCCTTCTTCATCAAAGGTATGTGGAACTCTTGCGCGCTTCTTCCAAGGCCGCAGATGCCGACCTTAAACTCCATATCTAATATCCTATCCCCCTGAGGAAATCGCGCGATATCCTCGCGCTCTCGAACGGAGTAGTTAAAGTTCTGTCAAGCTCTATGATAATCCAGTTAGTATAGTTAATCTTCTCTAAAGTTTCAAGGACATTCTTCATCCCGCCGCCTATAACGCCGCGCCCCAGCTCGGTGAAATCCCTTATCCCGGGGTCCCAGTCCTTTAAGTGCACGAGCGCGAGCGACGAGGCATATTTTTCCAGAACATAGGCGGGGTCGGAACCGGCCGCGGCCAGGTGCCCCGTGTCGATGCAGAGCTTCAATGACTTGGAAAATTCGAGGAGATTGAGGATATCCCTCTCGTCTTCCACTATAGTATCGAGATGGTTGTGGAAGGCCACCTGCATATCGAACTTCGAGGCATACGCCGCCAGCAGGTCGAGCCTTCTGCAGAGGGATTTGTAACTTTTGGGCTCTTTTTTGAGGCCTTCGCCGGACCATCCTCCGGTGGCCATAAGCGCTTTTACGCCAAACTGGCCGGCAAAGAATACCTTCTCCTTAGCCTCCGCAAGGTCCGCTTTTTCGTCGGCGGAAACCTTTATATTCGCGGAGACCGCCGCAAGCGCCAGGCCCTGTTCCTCAAGCTGCATCTTCAGCGCAGAGGCCGGGCCGAGCCTGGAGAGCGGATCGTATATCTCCACGCCGTCATAGCCCGCTTCTCTTATCTCCCAAAGAGCATCCTTTATCGGATACCCGCTTAAATAATTACCCCAGGTAAGGGTATGGCAGCCAATTCTGAACCTTGCCATGTTTCACCGCCGTTATAAATAAATTGGTGCTGGGAGGGGGATTTGAACCCCCACAGTTTATTCAACCAACAGCCCCTCAAACTGTCGCGTCTGCCAATTCCGCCATCCCAGCACTAAAAAATACCTGACCTATTTACCCTTCGGGGGGAGTTTTCCTATAGCGTGCGGGGCAGGAGCAGTTACTATGCCCTGCGAGTTATTCTTATTCACTATAATCTTTCCGTCTACGGTGAAAGATACCATGCTCCCTGCGCTAAGCTTTACCCCCTGTATCTCGATATTTTTTGAAAGAAAGGCCGTCTGGAGCCTTCCCGAAGGATACAACTCTATGCCGCTGCCCTTCGGTAATTTTATGCCGTTTATCTCCGCGTCCCCCGAGAGAATGCCGCCTGACACCTTTCCCGACTCGCGGAATAACACCTTACCCGCGGCGAGAGGGAAGCCCTGGATCTCCTGGTCCTTCGGCAAATACGCCATAGAGAGTTTTCCGGAATCACGGAAATATAATTCGGCGCCTTTCGGAAAGTCTATGCCCTGTATTTTCCTGGATTCGGCCAATGGCCCGCCCTGTATCTTTCCGGACTGTAATAAGGTTATCCTGCTGCCTTTCGAGAAAGGCAACCCCTGGATCCCCTTATCCCTGCTGAGGATGGCGCTCTTCAATTTTCCGGATTGGTAGAAATCGGCTTCGCCGATACACGGCACTCCCTGGATATCGTGTTCCCGGCGTAATATCGCCATCCTTAACTTCCCTGTTTCATAAAATAACAATCTCGTGCCTTTGGCGAAATCTATCCCTTCTATCTTCTGGTCCTTGGCGAGTTCGGCCAGCGAGATCTGCCCGGAACCGTAAAACTCAACCTCCGTGCCGGCCGGGAACCCGATATCCTGTATGGTCTTAAGGGTTTTCAGGGTCTCCGGATATGCCGTCCCGGACATGCCGAATATCGCGGAAATAACCACCGCGCTTAAAAAAATCTTTCTGGACACCTCAACCTCCCGGTTTCTGCCGAAGGCAGAAGGATCAGGGACCTGATTACGCTAATAATATACCAGAGATTTCGCAAAATGACAAGGTGTTACATCCGCCGGCAACTCTATCGATAAATATTGCTTTATTGCCGATTAATCTGTATAATAAATCTTGGCTATAAAAAATTTATGACAAACTTATCTAATCCGATATCCGAATTATTTATCGTGTTTGCAATAATTTCCATAGCCGGTTGCCAAACACTTACGGCCCCTTCGTCTTCATCTGAAATGTGGAAGGCCCCCCCCGCCAAGGCCGACAACAGCTCCTGGCAGGTCCTGCGCGGGCAAAAAATAGACTCCTCTAAACCCCTTACCCTCACTGACCTTGTGAACCTAGCTTTACAGAATAATCCCTCCACGAAACAGGCGTGGAATAGCGCGCGGGCCGCCGAGGCCGTAAAGGCGCAAAGCGAATCCCTGTTATACCCCAGCGCCACCGTGACGGCCACGCTTACAAGGGAAGGCGCCAAGGCGAATTTACGCGCGGCCGATTATAACGACCTTGTGATCGGCCCCGAAATAGAGCTCACGTACCTGCTGCTCGATTTCGGCGGCAGGGCGGCCAATATCAAACAGACTACCGACCTGCTTTTGGCCGCGAATTACCAGTTCAACCAATCCATGCAAGACCTTTTGTTCAACGTGGAAAATGCTTACTACAATTTCTACAGCGCGAAGTCGATGCTTGTCGCGGCGCAAGACGACCTCGAGACCGCGAGGACGGTTTATGACGACGCTGATACCAGATACAGGGCTCAACTCGCTTCGAAATTGGATGTCCTCCAGGCAAAATCTAGTTACGAGGACTCCCTCTTCTCTTTGGAAGGCGCAAAAGGACAGGTCAATGCCGCTAAGGCCCAACTTGCGCAGACGATCGGCATATCCGCTGATACCGAATTCGATATAGCCGACCCGGAAAAGCCGCTGCCTACCACCCTCTCCGAAGACGACGTGACAAAACTCATAAACGACGCTATGGACAAGAGGCCGGATATAGCCGCACAGAAGGCCTCGGTCGAGGCAAGCAAAGCCGCGGTCAAATTTGCTAATTCCGCCCTCTACCCTTCGATTTCGGCGGGCGGTACGGCTGCAACGGACAAATATCATTATTACGGCGCCACTACCAATACCCGCAATTACGACGCGAGTTATTCCGCATACCTGACTTTTAATTGGGACCTGTTCGACGGGTTCAATAACCTCAATAAAAAGCGTGAGGCCGAGATGACGTCCGAGGTCGAGCGCGCCAAACTGATACAGGCACAGCTGGCTGCCAGCGCGGACGTCTGGACGAAATATTATAATTTTAAGACCGCCGTCCGCCAGTATGGTTTCGGGGAATCCCTCCTGGAAACGGCGCAGACATCTTACGAACTTGCGCTCGAAAGCTACAACAACGGCCTGAAGAGCATGCTCGACCTTATAAACGCGCAGAGCCAGCTCTCTGATGCGAAAAGCAAACTGATCCAGACAAAAAAGGACCTATTCGTATCGCTGGCCGACTTGGCCCATGCGACGGGTTCACTTTATGCGGGAGATATAACAAATGAACAAAACAAGTGACAGGTTATTCGGGTTCCTGAAATTAGCGGTCGTCCTGCTGATAATCTTTTTGGCGGTCTTCTTTATCTCGAAACTCATAAAGAAGCCGGCCAAGGCGGTGATCCCTCCCCGCAATGTGGAAACGGCGCTGGCTGAAAAGAAAGATGTCGTCGTATTCATAGAATCTTTCGGAAATCTCGATTCTCCCAACGACGTGGACATAAAATCGCAGGTCACGGGCCAGATAATGCAGGTGAATTTCAAGGAAGGCGACCTGGTAAAAACAGGGGACCTGCTCTTCACGATCGATCCCAGCCAGTACAAGGCCCAGCTGGAAAGGGCCGACGCGGCGCTGATACAGGACCTCGCCAACCTTAAGCTAAATAAGGATACGGTCGAAAGGAACAGGAAGCTCCTCGAAAAAGAACTCATTTCCCAGCAGGATTTCGATAAGCTCCAGACAGACGTGACCTCGTCCGAAGCCGCGGTAAAGAGCGACAACGCTAATATAGACCTCGCCAGGATCAATCTGAATTATTGCTATATAACTTCCCCCATAGACGGCCTAACGGGAAAGCGCCAGGTCGACCTGGGCAACATAGTGACGGCAAACGACGGGCCTACGCTCGTTAACGTCAAGACTGTAGACCCGCTTTATGTGGATTTTACGATACCCGAGCGGGAGCTCGGCAATGTAAGAAAAGCTATGTCCGAAGGCAAATTAAAGGTCGTGTTAACGCTTGAAAAAGGATCTGAGTCGTCGCAGGATAGGGCGGGGAATGAAGGGGATTCCTACGAAGGGGAGCTCCATTTCCTTGACAACGCGGTCAATAACACGACCGGGACCGTATTATTGCGCGCGATAGTGCCGAATCATGATATGGAACTTTGGGCAGGGCAGTTTGTAACGGTCCGGCTGCATCTCTCGATAAAGAAGAATGCCGTGGTGGTCCCGTACGAGGCCGTCCAGATCGGACAGCAGGGAAATTACATCTTCGTCGTCTCCCCTGACAAGAAGGCGGACCTGAGAAATGTTACCGTCGGCAGTAAGGAAGACGACCACATAATTATCGAGGACGGCGTAAAGGCCGGCGAAACCGTCGTTACGGTAGGCCAGATGGGACTAAGGCCCGGGACGCCGGTAGCCGAGGCAAAATAATATGAGCTTTACCGAAAACTTCATCAGAAAACCGATAATGACCACCCTCATAATGGTGGTCGTTACGATATTCGGCATCGTCGCGTTTTTCACTCTGCCTATAAGCGACCTCCCGGTCATAGACTTCCCCGTAATACTGGTCACTGTATCGTATCCCGGCGCGAGCCCGGAGACCATGGCCTCGGCAGTCGCCTCCCCTCTCGAGAATGAGTTTACGGAGATACAGGGCCTTACAAGCATCATATCGAACAATACTGAAGGCCAGTCGCAAATAATACTCACCTTCGACTTAAGCCGCAACGTCGATCTTGCCGCGCCTGACGTGCAGGCGGCTATCGCGCGCGCCCAGGGGAACCTGCCTCTTGACCTGCCCGAGCCACCGTCATATCAAAAGGTCAACCCTTCGGATACGCCGATACTCTATTTGATGCTTACTTCCGATACTCTGACTCCGGGGCAGCTATACGACTTCGGCAACAGGACCGTTGGAAAAAGGATAAGCATGATAGACGGAGTATCTCAGGTCCAGGTCTGGGGCGCGAAGACCGCGGTCAGGGTACAGGTCGATCCCAATAAGCTTTCGGCTTTCGGCATAGGGCTCAACGACATAGCCCAGGTATTATATTCCGGGACCGTGCTAATACCGGCAGGCAGTCTGAACGGCAGCACAAGGGCATTCTCCATCGAACCCCACGGGCAGCTTTTCAAGGCAAAAGATTACGAGGAACTTATCGTAGCTTACCGCGACAGCAGTCCCATAAGGCTCAGGGACGTCGCGAAATGCATAGACAGCATGGACAACGACGTAGTAAATCCCATGCTGGGGCGGCCTAACGAGAAGATAAGGCCGGGA
The DNA here is from genome assembly GCA_028716565.1 of Candidatus Omnitrophota bacterium. Classification (NCBI taxonomy): domain Bacteria; kingdom Pseudomonadati; phylum Candidatus Omnitrophota; species Candidatus Omnitrophota bacterium. The sequence continues at coordinate 165,677 of JAQUPL010000002.1, read as the reverse complement.
GCGGTCGTCATCGCGGTCTCCCGTTCCGCCGGCTCGAACACGGTCGAACTCTCCAAGCGGGTCCGCGAAACCATCGATACGCTCCAGGTGGAACTGCCCGGCTCTGCCAGGCTTGAGGTATTTTACGACAAGTCTGTCCCGATAGTCGAGTCGGTAGACGATGTGAAGCAGACCATACTTATAGCTCTCTTCCTTGTCGTAGCCATAATCTTCCTCTCCCTGGGCCGGATATCCGACACGATAATACCGAGCATCACGCTTCCTTTGTCCATCATCGCGACTTTCGTCATCATGTATGCCTTGAACTTCAGCCTCGACCAGATGTCGCTGATGGGGCTTACCCTTTGCATAGGTTTTGTCGTTGATGACGCCATCGTTGTGCTCGAAAACACGGTCCGCCTTATCGAAGAAGGCAAAAAACCGATGGAAGCCGCGATAGAGAGCGCCCAACAGATCACATTTACCATCATATCGATGACGTTATCATTGTCGGTAATATTCATCCCCCTCGTCTTCATGGGCGGAGTCGTAGGAAGGATATTCCGCGAATTCGCCATTACGGTCGTCGCCGCGATCCTCTGTTCAGGGATCATATCACTTACCCTCACGCCTATGATGTGCGCGCGTATGCTTAAAGCAAAGGGCGTGGGAGAGACCGGCCTCCAGAGGGCCATCACCGCGTTCATGAAAGGCATTATCGACAGGTACGGGATAATGCTTAAATGGACGCTGAACCGTCCGATAACAACGGTCATCGCCTGGATAATATGCTTCGCGGGGACTATCGTCTTCTTCCAGGTCCTTCCTAAGACGTTCATCCCCGAAGGAGACAGCGGCAGCATCTTCTCCATGATGCAGACACCGCTAGGGACTTCGACCAAACAGATGAGGCAATACCAGGATAAGATCAATAACGTCCTGCAAAACGATCCCAATGTAGATAGGTTCGTCACCGTGACCGGTCTTAGCCCGGGCGCCGACCAGAGCACCGGCATAGCCTATACCGTCCTCAAGGAACGCAATAAGAGAAAGCCTATGCCTGAGGTCGTCAGGGAATTGCGCGCAAAGATGGCCACGCTGCCGGACGGCTCCGTGTTTATGATGGCGATACCCGCCATAAAGGTAAGCGCGGGAGGAGAAGCGACGGCACAGGGAGAAAAATATTCATACACACTGACCGGCTCGGACCGGGATGAACTTTATAAGGTATCATTCAAGCTCCAGGACGAAATGAAAAAACTTCCCGGCTTCCTCGACATTCAGAACGACATAAGGCTGAACCTGCCCCAGCTGGACATAAAGATACTCCGTGACCGCGCCTCTACCCTGGGATTGACGGCGCAGGACATAGAAAATGCCCTCTTGCTGGCTTATGCGCAAGGGAAAGTCACTACCTACAAAACGGACGTCGACCAGTATAACGTCATCGTTGAGCTGGATAAAAGTTTCCAATTGAGGCCCGAGAGCCTCTCGCAAATATATATCAGGTCGTCTGTTACCAATAAACTGATCCCGTTAAGCTCGGTCGCAAAATGGGAGATCGGATTGGGCCCGCAGAATGTCCCGCATTTGAACCAGTTGAACTCCGCCACGCTCTCGTTCAACCTCGATCCGCAGGTCCCCATAGGGAACGCGACTAAGTTGCTCGAAGGCGCCGCAAAGAAGGTACTTCCGGACGGCGTAACCGGCGCGTTCCAGGGAGAAGCGGAACAGTTCGAGTCTGCTATCGCAAGCCTCGGGTTCCTCATACTGGTCGCGATCTTCATAAAATACGTCATACTCGGCATCCTTTACGAAAGTTACGTGCACCCCATGACGATACTTACCACGCTCCCGGTCGCGACTTTCGGAGGCCTGGTTACATTGTATATCTTCGGGTCGGAGCTTTCCCTCTATGCGTATGTGGGCATATTCATGCTGCTCGGAATCGTCGCGAAGAACGGCATCATGATGGTCGACTTCGCGAACGAGAACCTCGTGAAAGGCAATATGAATGATTTCGACGCCATATACAATGCCTGCCTTGTCAGGTTCCGCCCCATACTCATGACCGGCCTCGCGGCCATTATGGGCGCGATGCCTATCGCGCTCGGCTACGGCGCGGACGGAGCATCGAGAAAACCGCTTGGGTTGATCGTCGTGGGTGGGCTGATATTCTCCCAAGTAGTTACCCTCTTCGTGACCCCCGGGATATTCCTATACATGCAGAAGTTCCAGGAGAGATACCTCGACAAGTTCGAGTTGACGCGGTCGGATTCTGCGCGCAAGGCGCGGAAGGAATAGTTTCAGTTCGCAGTTCTCCGTAAATAAAAAACCCTTCATTTAAGAAGGGTTTTTTATTTATAGCTATATTTAACCGCAGCTACTGGTCTTGCGTAACTTCCAAGTCGTCAAAATACGCATCCCCGCTCGATCCGCCAACGCTCGTTACCTTGACCACAAATCTAGCCATATCGGCGCCGACAGGGACCGTGCCGCTTACCGAGAGCTGTTTCCAGTCAGTCGCCCCGGTAACGCTCTCGCTTTTTATGCTGTCCAATTTGGTCTCGCCCTGGAACCACTCGATCTCCAGGAATCCCTGCGCCCCTCCGACAAGCGGGCTTTTGTGCATCCCGCTCTCGTTCGGGACCATGACATAGCCGGTAAAAACCAGTTTCGTTCCCGGGGTCACCTTGACATCCTGATAGGCACCCCTGTTATCGGTACCGTCAGCGGCCCAGTCATGCAGACACCAGTCTCCGCCATGCTTGAATTCGTTAAGGCGCTCGACGCCGCCCCACCCGTTCCAGTTGTCCGCAGTGATATCAGTACCCGACTCAAACCCCGGATTAAGAAGTAAATTGTCTGCCGCATTAACGGATGATTGCGTAAAGATGAACACTGCTGCTGCCGCAATTGCTAAAACAGCCAAATAAGCCCTGCTCATGCCGATCTCCTTTTGTTATTTTTGGTTGCCCCGCTAGGACTCGAACCTAGACAGCAAGATCCAGAATCTTGTGGGCTACCATTACCCAACGGGGCAGAAAACCATCTAACTACTATTATTTCAAATTGTTATACGGCTATTAGATTCTATGTATTTATTGCTTAATACTCAAAGTGTCTAAAAAGTGTCTGTTCGTCTATCCGATATACTTCTTTTATTTAAAGAATGATGAAGTAGGGAGTAATTATACCTGATTTACTGCATGCTGTAAAGACCCAACTCTGTCATTCAAGCTATTGCTAATCATCCTTTTCATATTTTTATTGTCTTGTTATGAATTTAATGATTTTCTCAACTGTTTGTTTCGCTCGGTCATATCTAACCGAAGTTCATTTAATAATTCTAATAACTTTTTTGCTACCAACGAGCGACAATTTAAGGCTAATGTTTTTAATACCATTTTGTCCTCGTTTATCTTTGAACTTTTTCCATTTATTTCAATACATTGTCCTATTAACACTATTCCTGAAATATTATTTTGTTTATATTCATAATTAGAGGAAGAGGAAAAATTAAAATTTGTAGGCATTGCGTCTATTCCACCTCCAAAACCCACATCAACCTTTGGGACAAAAATATAAATATAGTCATTTAATAAAGAGTTTTTTCCTTCCTTGGAAACTCTCGCCACCATTCTTCTATTAAGATAATCGTTTGAATCTCTTCCTGCAGTAATGACTCCCTCGACGGTTCCCTCTTTATGCGTGTCAAGTTTAGTTACGGGAATATTTAATTCCTTCAAATTTTTCCCAAGGTCTACTTGCCTACTGTGAAAATGTGTTACGCCAAAATAAATAGGCTTGTCTTCAATAATAACTTGAAAATCTATTTCTACTGTTTTTCCATCAAGTGTTTTCACTTTCGGTTGAACGTCATCAGCACTAGTATGGAATTTTATATTCTCGTGTAAAAGGATAGTAACTATTAGTTCAAAAGCAAACTGTTCCCAAATTAAAGCTTCTTCTTTTCTATGAAAGTCTTCGGGATTTCTTAGCTTTAATTCATTATGTAAGTTATCATAGCGGTCACAAATTTTACTCCAAGGGGGATATATTTTCTCTAGCAACGCTTGTTTTCCTTGTTGAATTTACTTTTCTACTTTTCCTATATAACATTTTGACTCAACGGTTGGCCTTTTAAAAACGGGATGCTGTGATAATCCGTTTGAGTGAAATGTTAGGTTTCGACTGTACGCACGTAATGAGAATATAAATCTAATAAATCTTCAGATATTAATTTTGACCCACTTTTATGGTGGGGATTATAATTCCACGAATTATCTTTATCCAGTTCCCAATAAGATTTTACATTAAGGTAATCTTTTGCCAAAAATTTAATTATAGTGAAATTGATTTCAGTAGCAAAAAACAATAGACATCTCAGAATTATTATCATTTCTTTGAATTTTTCATTATCGTTATCGCTGTTTTTTTTATTTTCTTGAAGACTAAGAATCCAAAAATGGATAGAAGGGTCAGGTTTAGAATGTGCTATTTCAGAAAAATAGCCATAGAATTTCCCAACATCAGCAAATTTTCTTTTCAAATGTCCAATAACTTTTGCCCCATTCAATTTCTCAATGGATTCTACTTTAAGGTTATTTTCTAAACTATATAATGCGAGGGCGCATCGTTCAATAATCATCCTTATTAACGCCATTGCTTCATCAAAGTGCTTTTTCTTGATAAGCATTTTTATAATTTGCACACTTTTTAAATTACTTTTTAGCATAAGGTACGTTAAGAGATGGGTTAAGTTTTTTTGCGATTTTCGAGAAAACAGTTTTTTTTGTAATTTTGTTAATACTCTTTGCGACTTAGTTAGTGTATTTTTCTCAGCAAAAGAAAGTAACTCATCAAAGCTATCTAACCTATTAGCTTTTCTCGTTATTTTCATTTTATACCTAAATATATGATATACAAAATTGCCTTTTATGGGTTATTGTATCGCTCTGTTTACATTATAATGCTTAAAATGTGTATTTCAAACACGAAAAAGGGGTTTTGGATTTCTCAATTTTCCCGCAATGGATTAATACGAGAATTTGCTTTTTACGGGTTTTGCACTACCCCGCCCGAGCCTCGTTCACGCCATTACTTTTAGTATAATCCTTTTGCTCTGTGTAGGGAGAAGATTAAAGAAGTTTATTTGTCATTTATTATTCTTGAATAAATGCCGTAGTTGCAATTTTAAAAACTTCTGTCTTTTCCGCTTCTTTTTGAACGGGCATTGGAAGAATGCCTATTTTCCTTCCTAGGATGTCAACTGCTCGTTTCTTGAAGTCCGGCGAAAGGTGAGCATACCGCAACGTCATCTCAATGGTTTTATGCCCCAACAGCTCTCTGACTGTATTTAAATCGATACCCGACATTACCAATTGAGAAGCAAAAGTATGTCTTAAATCATGAAAATGAAAATCAGTTATACCGCATTTATCGCATGCTGTAAAAAATGATTTTCTTATATCGCAGTATGGTCTTTTGTCTTTATTGCAGAATATGTAAGGACTATCCGGCGTCTTTCTTACCGCAATAATAGTCTGTTTGACTTGCTCATTCATTGGGACTTTTCTTTGTTCCCCGTTCTTTGTTTGGTATAAACTAATTATCCCTCTCTCAAAATCTATGTCATGCCATTTAAGATTAAATATCTCTCCTCTTCTCATTCCAGTATTTAGAGCGATTATGACTATTGATTTTAAAGGTTCGGTATTATTGTCTATTAATTTAGTAATGTCTTCCCTTTCCAAAAAACGAAGTCTTGGGTGTTCTTTATAAAATTTAATTCCTTTAACTGGATTTCGACCATCAAACTTATTCCATGCTGTAGCTTTATTGAAAATAGACTTCAGTAACGCCAGCGCCCTGTTGGTAGTAGCCGGCTTTACTTCTGTTACTCTTTTTGCTTTAAATTGCTCCACCATCTGAGGAGTTATTTCGCTTAGATACTTACCAGCGAAGAATGCTTTTAAGCACTTAACAGTATGAAGGTCGGTTTGTTCCCAAGATTTGTTGTTTGTTTTTGAGTGTGTCTTTATATATTCATCAGCGAATTCTTCAAACTTAATCTTCTGTTCTCTCTTTATATCTAAATATTTGCCCTCGGCCATCGCAACTTTTATCTTTTTAAGCGCAATTTCAGCTAGACCCTTGGTTGGGCCTACTTTTCTTCTTACGTTTTTGTCACCAATGTAGTAGCGTATATACCAGTTTCCGTTCTTTTCGTATACTCCCATGCGTTTCCCCTGTTATTTTTGCTCTTTCTTGGATGGTAGTGCATCCAAAGTGCCAGGTCAAGGCAATTCCTTTACTCTTCTCTTCTTGAGCCAGCCTTGTATCTCTGGTAAATCAAACTTTACTAATCTACCGACTTTTAGGTAGGGTATCTCCCTGTGACACACCCAAACGTAGAGAGTGCCTTTCGCTATTCCCAAGTACTGCGATAATTCATCTATCCCCAAAAGTCTGCTGTCCATGTCTAATAATGACTTGTTTTAAGTCTCCATTGTCTGTCCAGAGCGTTTTTGCGATTATTCATAGCATGAGTACGGTTTCTGAAAAACATGTCTGGAATCGTCAATTTCCACGCTTTTCTGTGCTTGCAGGTTACAGCCTTTTCTTTTTAGCCGTAACCGAATCGAAGTATTTGCACAAAACAACAGTTTGTTGCTCATATTTTTTACATTCCTTGGTGCATTGTCTGCATTTGGAATTAACGCCAAAGAGTAAGTTCTTTTTTCTCATTTTATAGCTCCTTATATTTGTTATACATATATATGATTATGCCTGCCTATCAAGATGAATTAGTCTTATGAAGTTATAGTCCGTCAGAGTACTCAAACAAGTCTTTATTGTAAACATCTTCTGGAGTTTTCAGATTGTAGCCGTTAGCTAGACTATGAAAATTGCCCTTTTTTCCTCTTTCGACTATTTCTAAGAGTCCGCTGTCAACTAATTCTCTTACAAATCTACACGCATTCATAGGCTTTGCAGTTGAATACCCATTCTCCCAAAGCATTTTTGCCATTTCTTCAAATGACATATAAAGTATTTGTTTTCTTAATAAACCCAGAGCAACTCTTTTGTTGTCCATTATTTTATAAACTATTGAACATTCTCTTGAATGTTTGCATTCGTCATATTCTGTCAAGAATTTCTCTATTTCGCTTTGGGTATAAACAACCTCTTCGGATAATTTCTTGTTGTCTTCTTTAATCTTATTCTCTTTATACCTGCACCCGGCTATACAGCACATATTTTCAGTAAAATAATTACATCCCACTTTTGCATCTTTTTTGAATACCCAATCAATAAACACTTTGACTTGCTCTCTAAAATCTTTAAATGATAATTTTTTATAGTTTTTTTCATTCCAGCGTTTCATAATTTCTTCGATTCTGTCTTTTCCGCATCCTATCCTTTTCAATTCACAAATAATTCCGTACCGCATGATTCTAAATTCATGCAAATCTGAAACACCGTCATTAAGACTTTTCATCACGCAATCTCTGACATCTTTTAGTGTATTCATATTCATTGATTAACCTCCTTTTTTTCGATATGCATTGTATAATTATTTGCAGTTATCTGCCTTTCATTTTAGTTTAACTATTAGTGCTCATTAAGCAGGTTAAACAATTTATTACTATAAATGTCTTCTGGAGTTTTCAGCTTGTATCTTCTTGCTTGACTATGAAAATTATTTTTTCCATTAATAGTGACCATTTCTAAAAGTTTGCTATCAATAAGTTCGTTGACAAATCTATGCACTTGCTTCGGATTTGCAGTTGAGACATCGGTTACCCAAAGTTTATCTGCTATATCCCCGTAAGACATATTAAAAGCTTCTTCTCTTAATAGCCCCAATTCAACTCTTCTGGTATCCATAATTTTGTATACTCTTGCACATTCCATTGGATGGAGGCATTTAGCGTATTTTTTCAAACATTTCTCTATTTCATCCTCAGTACAAAATTTTTCTCCAGATAATTTTATGCTGCCCTTCCTCCGATTAGTTCTCATGTATTTGCACCCGTCTACACAAAAGATATTCTCTGATATATATCCGCAACCAGCTTTAGCATCCTTTTTAAAAATTATTTCGATGCATTCTACGATTTGTTTTTTAAATTCTACATAAGATAAATCTTTATAATTCTTCTTGCACCAGCCTATCATAATTTCTTCAATTTCATATTGACCCAAGCCTGCCTTTTTCAACTCGCAAATAATGCTGTAGCGCATTGATATAAATTCATTCTCATTTTTAGCCCCCTTTTCGAGACAGATTTTTATGCAATCTTTAATATTCCGTAGCTTCGCTGTATTCATTTTCATTTTTCCTTTGTAAATAATGTACATAAAAAAGCCAAAATCGTGTCGCTCTAGAACGGTTCTAGAGTTAGATTTTGGCACATTATATATAAGATTTTAATTTTTGTATAACTACGTAACTGGTATTACCAATTACGTGTCATTTAATATAACGCCACATCCCTCCCTCAATTAATCTGGCAGCCATAGCGTATTGTTCACGAATTTTCTTCATTTCTGACTTCAATTTACTTGCTTTAGGATCGCTAACTAATTTTGGAAATTTCTTGTTTATCATTTTTTCTGCTATTTCGCTATCTATGCCCAATTTATCTATTAGTTCATTACAGTAACTATCATATTTTTCATATTCCTCTTTATTTATCTTTGCATATTCATCGCCGATTTTTGCTTTTGATAGATGCGGATTCCTCTTAATAGCTATTTCCCAAGTGCTTAAACCATCTTCCTTCATGTCCCATACCTTGAGATAATCTTTCATAAATTTCAATTTTATATCGCGCCTAGACCTATCATAACCCGATTTCTTTTTGGCATCTTTTATGATTGCTTTAAGTTCTTGCAGTATATCTTCATCCCGGCTAGATAACTTTACAAAATCGGGCAGTTTGAATTCATCCTTCCGCATGCTCCTCAATGAACCATTTCTGAAAGCCGACACATTCAACGCCTTATCATCAACGTTATTCTTGGCATTATTGTATGGATTAATTATGCGTGAAAGATTAAATTCTTGCTTGATATATTCTGCAAATTTCGACTTTTCTTTTTCAATGAATATTTTTTTCAGTTTACAATAAGCTCTACGATACTCTGGGGTTCGAATAAGACATTGATACATCCAGAATCTAGACCAAAAAATCCTCATATTTCGAGGCTCCCTGCTGTATCTTTTTACGCCTTTGACCTCTTTATCTCTGTGCTTTATCATAGCTAAATAATACTACTTGCTTAAATGGAGTTCAACGATAATACTTTCTTTAATTAAATTATTTGGTAATTTAAACGCTAGAGGCGGGAAGCTATGCTTTCCAATCGTATTTACAAGCTCTGCAATGACATTTATAAGGCAAGAACGGCCACATCAGTATTAACGCTAATCCAAGAGTAAATATCCCTAATAACCAAAAGAAACAACCTATTTCTTTATTACAAATAGTATATTTACATTCGCATTTTGGACATGAATACCTGCCAATTTCGGTTGATTCCTTAACGGTAATCTCTCCATAAGAATCATTTGGATATTCTTTCTTCGCTAAAACTAGTGCATCTTTTTCATTATTTGCATACACTGCTCCAACGGCTCCAAAAGCCATGCCTCCGCCTAGTCCGCGGACTTCCTCTAAATAGTGCTCACTGCACCAATATTTATTTTGAAATACCTCAGCGTCCTCTTTAGACAGCTCCTTATCGCACTTCGAGCAACGAACGTCACCTTTAATTCCAAAATTTTGATGCCCGCCGCTTTCGCCCATTTCATATTCTTTAACATAAACTACATATTCTTTGAGGCTACCAATATTTTTACTTTTTTCTTTATTTAGATACTCTCCGCAATACCTGCATTTTATCGCTTCTTCTTGAATATCTTCAGCGCAATAAGGACACTTTTTCACTAATTTATCCTCCTTAATGCCAAATTGACTATATTCCATTTTGGCATATTTCATTTTGGAATATATCATAGGGTAGGTAACCAGTCAAGGTAAATACGGATGGGGTATGGACAAGACAATCTATAGTGAAGGTCATAAAATTCTCGTTAAAAAGCTTATAGAAGCTCGTAAATCGAGAAAGCTTAAACAAGAAGACGTTGCAAAACTACTCGGCAGAACACAATCATATGTTTCTAAAATAGAGGCTGGACAGCGAAGAGTGGATTTAATACAATTAAAAGAATTTGCTAAAATTTACAGGAAAAATATAAACTATTTCCTTTAATTAACCGTCCTGATTAAATGTTCTTTTTGGGTATTCTAGCTTTAAAATAATTAAGAAGTAAGAAATATCGTAATGCTAGTTTGCTATCTTTCATTTTCCTTTTTTTATCATATTCTTCCCTTATAAAATACATGGCTTTATTCAATATTTCTTCTTCTTTAATACTGCCGTCGGGATGATTATAGCCGTCGCCTAAACAGTTTTTAAATGTATCACCTAAATAATCAAGTATTGGATAGCCATCTAAGTCTCGAACAATCATTTTTAGGCAAATGCCAGCTTCTTCTTTACATAATTTAATGTCTTCTGCGGTTTGGCCTTCAAACTGTTTTGTCTCATGTGATAAAGATGTCAGATATGCATGAAGATTATCTCCTATTACTATCCGCGGATATTGGGCTATTGAACTTTCCATTTTATAAACCTTATAAGAAACGGGGCCATATACTTCTCCATTAGATAGTAGCGTCCCCAATCCAATATCTACCGCGGCTCTAAATACTTTTTTTCTAGCTAGTGATAGAGTCATCATTATCCCGCATGCCATTAATATACCATAAACGCTATTCATTGCCGGGGAGCAATATTTTGTTTTCTGTAATGATGAGTATGCAAGTATACAATCAGAAAACCGATAAGTTATTACTTCGGTCTTCCTCATTTCTCTGAACTGGTCTACTTTATCAGGTGGTATCCTAGAAATTACTTCTTCGCTTACCCCGTTTTCAGTGAAAGTCTTAAGAAAACCTTCTAAAATTCCACGTAATTCCTCAACCGCCATAACTGTATTTTTATGAATTGCTACTAATCTGGGGTCATCAACAACAGTTAAGAAACTATCGTCGAAACCTTGGAAAAGTTCTTTTTGCCCTAAAACATCAATTAAAGCGAGAACATAATTTGAATACATGGCTTTATCCGGCATTTAACTTACTTTCGTTTTGTTTATTCCATTTATGCAATGTTTTGAAATATCTACTTAAATCATCGCAAATCTGCCTGTATTCTTCCTCGGTTATTGGCCTACCATAAAGTTTAGACCATTTATCAATTTGGCTTTTCTTGCTCATTATGATTGAATACCATACTTTTGTGCTTAACGACCGGGCATATTAACAAAATAATGAGAGCCTTACTTTTCTTGCATGTCTCTAATAAGTGCCTCATAGCGTGCTGACAATCGCTCTCATAAGTCTCAGACAGCGCCCAGACGGTGCTCCAGACAGCTCTACTCATAATTTCCAGACAAAATACTATAAAAATTAAGCACTATTTTGATATAACCACTTGGAATACAGACGGTTAAGCTATATTTCGTGGATCCAGAATCCAATATGATTTAGACGAGGGCACCGTATCTTAATCTACCTTATCAATTTTCTAATTCTTTTTAATATTTTCAGTACTATAACACCTGGGATTAACAAAAATGCGGCAAGTATAAATATAATCAAAGCAATGATAGCTTTAGATTGTAAATAATGCGTCACAAATATTGAAATAATGGCGGTAATAAGCAGTCCGTACAGAGCCGCGGTATCCTGATTTTCCCTCCAAAATAACTTTGGCTTTGTAAAAGTTGGCTCTATCTTTAATCCAGGAAAGTCGCAATTTAAGTATATATTTGGTTCGGCTTTATTTGGATTTGTTACAAGACACGAAAAAGTGATACTGTCATCCCTATTCAAAACAGGAATTAAATAAGGGCGCCTTGAATTAATTAATTTTACATTTTGGTCTGTTATAGTCTTACTTTGCTCTACATACGCTTGGGTTAATGACAGAGCATATATGCTTTTTGCTTTGAGAGCATTCGAAACAAGAATAATACTATCAATGTCACTCCATACAGTTATCTCAATATCTTTAAAATCTTTATTAGACGTATTAACGAGATTGATATTGCACAGATAAAGATTTTCTACGGGTTTACCATTATACAGAACTTGGACGTTCCCTAAGTAATTATCCTGGTTTGATGCCCCAAGAAGAGATTTGTTAATAGAGTACTGTAGTTTAGATATCTTGTTTTTGTATAAATCAAAAACATACTTTGTTACTAAACCTGCTATAAAAATTACTCCATACCATGCATTGTTTGCAATTTTATCAGCTATCTCTACTATCGTCATAGTATTTCCCTCTCACTTCCAGCAAAATCTTTGTTTTAAACTACTAAAACTATTGTAAGGTACTCTCTTTTCAAATTGCAAACGACCAAGTATAATTCCTGGGGAAATATCAATTTTTTTAGAAAATTTTATAATATCTTCATAAGTAAAACTATCTGCATTAATAAATGTACTATATTCACGTTTTGGTATCAGAATATTTTCTGCAAATTCATCTGCTTCTTTTTCATTATTGTTTTCTTTACCATGGCTTTCAATAAAGACTTCTTTTTTGCCATGCAATAATATATGGCCTGCTTCATGAAAAAAAGTAAACCAAAATATATCGGCAAACTTATATAACAATGAAAGCTGAATAACGGCTTTGTCTTTTGATATCCAACGAGTAGCGCCATTAACTTTTAAATTTGGGAGTTCCTTCACAAGAACTAGAGCGATTCCGCATTCAGCGCAAAGACTTTGCCATTTAACCAAAACATCAGAAATAGGTTCTACCGTCATTCCTCTTATTGTATTTAAAGCGGCACGGAATTTCGCACTATCATAAGCATCGCAAGTTATGGCTTGAGCTACTAACTCCCCTTCTCTTAACCATGCGCAAATTGCCCAAGGGTCACCTCTTAATTTTTTGGATTGTCTATAAACAACCTGAGAACAGTTTGCAGATAATTCTCTTGGGCTTGCAACTCCAAAAAAAGATAAAACTTCCTGCAATTGATAAACAGGGTTGTCACATTTCTTTATCCATTCATTGGCTATCATGCCATTAACTGGTATTTTATTAAGCCATTCAAGATGATTTCCTAGAAGTCGAGTTTCTCTATTGCCAACTAATACTTCACGATAATTTTTTTCGAGATTATTCCAGAAGCTAGCAGTCATTCCAAGCGCTCTTTCGAATTGCAGCGCAGTTTCCGGTGTTATGGCTTGTTTCCCTTTTATAATCTCATTAATTGTTTTTAATGGTCTGCCCGTTCTAGTAGACAATTCTGCTTGAGTCATCCCTAGATGATTGAGGTATTCTAATACCGTCTCCCCGGGAGCAACAGCATAATCAGGATTAAATTTATATTTTTTTGTGTTATACATTTAAGTTTGGTGGTAATTCAGTACGTCTATGATACAAATCTCAGTAACCTTAGTTAAATCTATGCCACCATCAACTTTGAGAGGAGTAGGGTGGTTATGGGGTACGAATATCAATCTTTTATTTTCACTAACATTAACTGCGAATTGTCCTTTGTGGTTTTCTTTTAGCTCGTGACATCTGGCGGGCGGATACTGAGATACTTCCGATAAGGTACTAGCCGCCCTAAGCTCGGCTAGCCTTTGTTTAATCTTGTCTGAAATTGGGCCATATTTTTTTCGCAAATTCCTCTCGCTATTAAAAATCTTTCCCAATTTGCTGTTAACAAAGTATACATCCATCTATGATATATGTCAAAAAATTCTTAACCCTTTCTGTTAATAATTTTAACCTAATTAAAAACGTTTGTCAAGAACAAAATTAGGTTTGATTAATTTACAGGCAAGAGTCAGAGATAAGTACGGTGGAGCGGCCACGATGATAAATAAATTAAAATGCTAAATCCTACTCCCGGGTCGATGTCTATAAAATGACTGTTTTAGATTAAAAATGACTAAAATTTGATAAAATTGATTAAAATCGCGGATTTGGCTAATGTGATTTGGATTAAGGGGTTATAGCGGTTTGAGACGGTTTTTGCAAGTATCTACATCAGTTCCAGAATCTTGTGGGCTACCATTACCCAACGGGGCAGAAACTTCGGATCTTATATTGCCGGAAGACAATTATACCTGATTTCCGGCGGAAATAAAACCTATTTTAACGGGGAGATTTTTTCGCTTAGGACGACCACCCTGTCTAAATTGCTCGATATCACCGCGTTCCTCCTGCCGCTTCCGAAAAACCCGTTTATCTTCTCCAGGCCTTCTTCAGTCAAGACACACAGTACTTTATCCTTATCCCTGAAAAAAGTCACCGCCTCCGCTTCCGTGCTCAATACATCTAAGGGATGGTCGCTCCAAAAAGGTTTTTTCCCGCCCATATTCAAGACCAGGACCGGGTTTCCGGTATAAAAATATACCCCTCTCACATACATCTTGCTGCAAACTATCGGCTTTCCTTCATACCCGTGCTTCCTCACGATTTCAGGAAGGCCGTGATCGCTAAAAGCTGTTTCAAGTTTAGCCGGGACCGAAGATACCCCCGCGAGCAGAAAAGCCGCGAGCGCCGCGATATTCAAAAATACCGCCTGCTTTATCCTGCCTTTTATCAGCGATACCCCTCCTGCCGTCATGAAAATAAAAAGTAGGAAAAGGCTCAAAAAAAACGGTTTTGCCAGGTCCGGATATTCTTTCGCGATAAACGGCGACGCTATCAATCCTGCCGCCCCAAAAAGGATATTAACGGCTCCCGCGGCGATAAGCGACTTCGGCCTGCCGGACAGTGAATTCACGGAAATGGCAAGGGCGCAACAAAGCGCGGGGAAGAGCGGAAGTATATAACTGGCTAATTTAGAATGCGCGCAGGTTAATATCAAAAAGGTCGAGACGATCCATGAGATAAAGAAGAGGTATTCGTCCCTATGCTCCTTAAAGCCCTTTCCCAGGAATAAGAGGTAAGCCGTCCACGGGGCCATGCCCCCTATTACGACGGCCGGATAGAAATACCATCTGTCGGAACTCCGGTGTTCTGCATAGATTATCCTGTGCCAGTTATCGCGCACAAAAAATTCCCCGACAAACTCATTCCCGTATTTTGCGACGGCATAAACAAACCAGCCGCATCCGAGCGCCAGGAATATGAGCCAGTACCTGTTCAGTAAGAATGCCGGCAAGGCCTTGGCTCCCTTGGCCAAAAAGAGGAACGGGATTATGGCGGCGAAAACAAGGACTACGGCGAGCGGACCTTTTGTCAATACGGCCAGGGAGAGGGTTATCATAAAAAGGGCTACATAAGGGTCTTTCCTGGACCTGTACCAGATATAAAAGGAGTAAAGGGCGAATGCCGTAAAGACCGAAAAGGCGATATCGGTGATCACCGTCTTTGAAAGCCCGAAATACAAAAACGCGGCCGACAGGAACAGGGCCGCGTAAAAAGAGACCTGGGCGCCGGATATCTTCCTCATGAAAAAATAAGTCCCCATGACTCCTATCAGCCCGACCAGGGCAGGGACAAGCCGCGCCGCGAATGTATTGATGCCGAAGGCCTTGAAGGAACCCATCAGCATCCAATAAAATAACGGGGGTTTCTCGAACTGGGGTTTTCCGAAGATAAGCGGCGTAAGAAGGCTTTTGTTAGCGAGCATCTCTTTTGCCGTACCGGTGTAGAAGACCTCGTCCGGATCGGTAAGATTAATGGAGGCGCTTCCGATAAAATACAAGAATAGACAGCATGCTATAAGTATAAGAATATTTATTTTATCAGTCATCTCTAATATTCGGGAGGGAACCGGTTGAAATGCGACGGCAAAATATTACCTTTTCACTTTAAACCTTATCGACCTTACTATATTGTTGAAATCTTTGCTATATTTGTCAAAAGCCTCTTCCCTGTTCTGGTATTTGACGGTATAAAGGCTGTCGCCGTTCTTTAAGATCACGACCCTTTCTTTTACAGTCAACAGTTTAGAGCTTGTGTTATAGAGCCTGTCCGGGGCCTTAAAGGAAAAAGAAAGGTCCATCGCCTCTCCCGCCGGAAGTTTTATCTTCGCCTTTCCGAGCAATTTACCGTCATTCAATCTTAATTTACCGGCGGCAATCCCCTCGGCAAGGGCCGAGATATCCGGCGTCCCGGTCTTCGGCACCTGGAAAGAGACGACTTCGATGGATGCCCTGCGCGTCTTTGCCCTTACCTTGTCCCACGGTTCGCCAAAATAGACATCAACATAGCTGTTATGGGCGCCGCGCGTTTCGCTGAACTCCCAACCCGGGATATAGTACATCGTTAAATTAAGCTCCGGGTCTGTGCTGGAATATTTTTTATATTTGCCCGCTCCGGAACAACCGCTACAAGTAACCATATAGGCCGCTCCTAATAATAAAATAAAAACCGTTACTGCCGATTTTTTCATATGGTCTGCTCCGATAATATCAATATTCCGGCAACCCGCCCGATCCTATCGGTATCGGCGGATTGGTCGGATACCTGGTCCTGATCTCAGCTTTCATGGCCGCTTCCGGCCCTATATCTATAGGCGGAGGAGGCGTATCCTGGAGCGTGATCCAATCATCCATTTCGGTATTTCTATCGGCTCCCCTTATTTCCCTCCAGGTGGTCGTGGCGTTATTAAAAGCCTGGTATTCCTGGTCTATGGAATCTCCCGGATACTTGGTTATATGGATGTCGCTATCCGTCAATTCCGGATGCGCGAGTTTAGTCGCGTCTATCCATGCCTGGGGATGATAATCGTAATCGGCATGAGTAGCTTCATGCGTGATTATGGAAGCTATGGCGGTATCGGGATACCCAAGCGCGGGAAGGTTCTCGTTTACGAATATCGTGTTGCCTGTTACGAATACGTTATGCCTGTCGACGACTATATAACCATCTCTTGTGCCTCCCCAAAAAGCCAAAGCGCCCGAAAGGCCGTAATCATTAATGTCGACATAGACTACTTTTATGCTATTGTTAGCGATAAGGTCGAGCGCCCACTGTCCTGAGATAGTGCCGTCCAGTAAATTTAATATGTCGGCGCTGAGGGTGCTTTGGCGCGGCCTTATCGTCCGGATCCCGCCGCCGGTAGGGCTTCCGCCCCCGCCCGGGGTGCTAACCGGGCTGCTTTCGCCCGAAGGAGCCCCGCCGCCCGGACTACCGCCGCCGGGAGAATCACCGCCGGGGGGACTATTTTCTCCGGGAGAGGTTTCATCTCCTTGGGTATCGACCGATTCCGGAGGGATCGGCCCGGTTTTATCCCTGGCTATTACGGCCTGATCCGAAGAAAGGTCTCCGCTATTGATATCATCTAGTATCTTTTCCGCCAGGACGATGAAATTATCGTTCGTTACCCCGATAACCTTAAAATTATATTCTTTCGATTCTATATCCAGCCCGAGTTTTTCGTTTACCTCTTGCGTGTCGGCGGCAGCCACATACTCGCCGGTATTCATCTGGCTTATCTCTTCGGCCTTACTGATAGAATCTACCGTGGCGACGGCCCCAACATACTTGGACCTGTCTATGGCGGACCTGTAGAAGGCGAATATAAGGCCAAAAAGGACCCCTACTACCGCGAGCGCGATCAATATCTCGACTAGGGTAAACGCCCTTATCCCGGACCTATTATATCGCATAACTCTTTTCATACTATAATTTTATCACATCTCTGAGAAATATCAAACTACTTATTTTTTCTCAAAAGCGCCTTAAGCGCTTTCGTCGCGCTTTCGTCGCCTTTGTCTATCGCGATGACTTTTTCGAACCGCTCCCTCGCCCCGGCAAAATCCCCCTTAAACGCGCAGGCTACGCCGAGATTATACAAGGCCGTGGTGTTATCGGGCTCCTTGGCTATCACTTTATTGTATTCATCTATCGCTTTATCGTAGTCCTTCTCCTGCAGGAACAGGAAGGCGAGGTTATAATGGACTTCTGGCATATCGCCGTTCATCTCCGCGGCTTTCTTGAACATCTCCATCGCGCTGCGGTTGTCTTTATCCGCGGCGTATATCGCGCCGAGGTTGTTAAAGACCTTGGCGTCGCTATACTTGCTGTCGATTATGAATTTGTAATCTTCTGCGGTCTTGGAAAATCTTCCGGCCTTCTGGTTAAGCACCGCCCGAAGGTAATGGACCTCGTTGCTCTTCGGGAACGATTGCACTAAAAGGTCGCATAAGTCCGCGGCCTCATTGTAATTTCCGGCCCTCACTTTCTCTTCTATCGTCCTCAGTATCGTCCCGTAATCATACTTGGAGACCGACCCGTCATCATTCAGGATCTTTTGTATGCGATCCGGGTTTACGGCGATATTCCCCGAGGGGTCTTTGATCCAGACCGATCTCTTATCACGGCCGATCACCTGTTCCGTGACCTTAGTTCCGTCTTTGTAGTATATCTTCTCCGCCCGCAGATCCCGGCATGTCATCAAAAGCCCGGCCGCCATCACGACCGATAAGGCCTTCGCGAGGCCCGCTTTAAGGCGCGCCAACGTCTTTTCTTTTCCGATAAGGGAAAGGGTCTCGAAGAGGCTCGCGCCAACCTTCCGGCCAGTGACGGCTACGCGGACCGGATGTATGAGATCCGCCGCCTTAACGCCCGACTCCGAGGCAAGGTCCCTGACGCAGGCCTCGAGCGCCTGCGGATCGAACGCCTTGAGCGGCCCGAATTTCGCGATAACAGCCTCCAGTTTTGCCTTTACCCCTTCCTTGGCGAGTACAGAAGCGACCGCGGTTTCGTCGTAAACCACGTCGTCTGTGAAAAACGGAGCGGTCGAATCGGCTAGTTCGGCGATCGTCTTCGCGCGGGGATGAAAAAGCTCCACCGCCTCCTTGAGCCGCACCTTATCGTAGTCGTCTCCTATTACGCCTTTCTCTCTAAGCCTCGGCGCGACGAATGGGACCAGGTCCTCCGTCTTTTTTGCCCTGATATATTCGCCGTTCATCCAGATCAGTTTGTCTATATCGAATACGGCGCCGGTCTTCCCGACCCTCTCGAGGGAAAATTCCTTTATTATCTCGTCGATCGGCATCACCTCGCGGTCGCCTGTCGGCGCCCAGCCTAAAAGGGAGATGTAATTGACGAGGGCGTCGGGAAGGAAACCCATCTCTTTGTATTCCGAGATAGAAGTCGCGCCGTGGCGTTTTGACATCCGCGAACGGTCCGTCCCCAGTATAAGGGGTATATGCGCGAATTTCGGCGGCTCGATACCGAGAGCCTGGTAGGCCGCCAGCTGTTTCGGCGTATTCGATATATGGTCGTCGCCGCGTATCACATGGGTGATCTTCATGTCATGATCGTCGATGACGCACGCGAAATTATAGGCGGGAAATCCGTCCGACTTCATGAGTACGAGGTCTTTCTGCAGGTTCATATCGAAGGAGACCGGGCCGTGGACGATGTCATCCATCGTCATCGTCACTTTTGGCATGGTAAGGATCACCGCTTTCTCGCCGCCAAGCGTCCCTTCCGCCTCATACGCCTTTCCTTCTTTAAGCAGCCTTTTGGCGTATTCGCGGTAGACATCGAGCCGTTTCGTCTGGTAAAACGGCCCCTCGTCCCAATTCATCCCCATCCATTCGAGCGAAGATATTATTTCCTGAAGGAATTCGTCTTTCGAGCGCTCCCTGTCGGTGTCCTCCACCCTGAAGACAAAAGTGCCTTTCATGTGCCTGGCAAAGAGCCAGTTGAAGAGCGCGGTCCGCGCGCTTCCTATGTGGAGAAAACCCGTCGGAGACGGGGCGAACCTTACCTTTACCATCTATTGCCTTGAGACCAGTTTAGCGCCTTCCTTCAGCGCTTCTTCATTTATCGGAATAAGGCCGTGCTTATCCGGAGGGATCACTTCCTTTAAAGCGTCGACCAATGCCCTCATCGATACTATCTTCAATTTAGCGTTCAGCGCGCCTAGCGCTATCATGTTCGCGCAGCGCGTATTGCCCAGCTCCTTGGCCAGCTTGGTTACGGGTACCTCCAGGACGTATATATCTTTCCTCGCTGCCTGCCTGTCAATCAGCGTGGAATTGACTATTAAAGTGCCTGATTTCGTGAGAGAATCCTCGTATCTGTCCATCGACGGCCTGTTCATCACGACGCACGCCGTCGGGTTCGTCACGACCGGCGAAGGGACCATCTCGTCCGATATCACGACCATCGAATGCGCCGTGCCGCCGCGAACCTCGGCGCCGTAAGAAGGCATCCACGTCACCTTTAATCCTTCGCGCATCGCAGCCCAGGCCAGGACCTTGCCCATCACCATTATCCCCTGCCCGCCGAAACCCGCGAATATTATCTCTTCTTTCATTTTCTTATGTGTCCTTTATCACGCCAAGAGGATATTCCTTTGTCATCTCGCCGGAGATCCGCATACATGCGTCTTTAGGCGAAAGGCCCCAGTAAGTCGGGCATGGCGACAATACTTCTACCAGGGAAAAACCTTTTTTATCTATCTGGTTCTTAAACGCTTTTTTTATCGCGGCCTTTGCCTTGATGACGTTCGCCGGCGTATCAACCGATACCCTCTCGACATATCTCGAGCCGGGCAGTTGCGCCAAAAGCTCGGTGATCTTCAGTGGATACCCGTCCCGCGTTATATCGCGGCCGAGCGGCGTGGTCGATGTCCTCTGCCCGATCATTGTGGTCGGGGCCATCTGCCCGTTAGTCATTCCGTAGACGCCGTTATTTATGAATATCACGGTGATATTTTCTCCGCGGTTCGCGGTGTGTATTATCTCTGCGGTGCCTATCGCCGCGAGGTCCCCGTCGCCCTGGTAACTGAAGACTATCTTATCCGGGTGGATGCGTTTTATCCCTGTAGCAACGCATGGCGTCCTCCCGTGCGCGGCCTCGGAACAGTCGAAATCCCAGTATTCGTAGGCGATGACGGCGCACCCAACCGGGCATACCGCTATGACATCCTCCCGTATGCCGAGCTCGTCGATGACCTCGCAGATGAGCCTGTGCGCAAGGCTGTGGCCGCAGCCGGCGCAATAATGCGTGGGCACGTCCCTTAACGATTTGGGCCGTTCAAATATCTTTTTCATACGCGCACCTTGTTCCTTGACTTTGCCCTGAGTATATCCCTGATGATATCGAGAATCGCTTCTTCCGTAGGTATGCCGCCTCCGGCCCTCCCGTAAAAATGTATCGGTTTTTTTCCTAGCACGGAAAGCTTTACGTCGTCTACCATCTGTCCGGCGCTCATCTCTACGACGAGGAATGCCTTTGCCCTCTTCGCCAGTTTTTGCAGCTCGGCTTCAGGGAAAGGCCATAGCGTGACCGGCCTGAGCATCCCGACATGAAGCCTCTCCTGCCTGGCTTTCGATATCGCGGAGCGGACTATCCTGCTGGTAGTGCCATATGCAACTACCACCAGGTCCGAATCCTCCGTATATAGCGACTCGAAACGGACTTCCTTGGATTTCACCCTGTCATATTTCATCTGGAGTAGCCTGTTGAGCTCCTCGAGTTCGCCTTCGCCCAAATATAAGGAGCGGATGACGTTGGGCTTCCTGCCCTTGCATCCGGTCAGCGCCCACGGCTTGTGGCGCATATCATGATTGGCTATCTTGCCGTGGAGGTGTTTCCTGACGACCTCTATCGGCTCCATCATCTGGCCCAGTATGCCGTCGCCAAGTATCAGGACCGGGTTCCTGTATTCATCGGCCAGGTCGAACGCCAGATGCGTAAGATGCCACGCCTCTTCTACTGCGGACGGCGCCAGCACTATCGTCCTGTAATCGCCGTGGCCGCCGCCGCGCGTCGCCTGGAAATAATCCGCCTGCGACGGGGCAATATTTCCCAGCCCCGGGCCGCCGCGCATCATGTTCACTATGACCGCGGGAAGCTGGCACGCGGCGAGATACGATATCCCTTCCTGTTTAAGGCTTATGCCCGGGCTCGAGCTTGATGTCATCGCGCGGGCGCCTGCCGCGGCCGCGCCGAATACCGAGTTTATCGCTGCCAGCTCGGACTCGGCCTGGATGAATGTCCCTCCGGATTCGGTCATCCTCGAGGCCATATACTGCGTCAACTCATTCTGCGGGGTTATCGGGTATCCGGCGTAGAAAGTGCAGCCGGCGTGGACGGCCGCCTCTCCTATGACCTCATTGCCGCACATCATTATCTTTGCCATTTATTTATATACCTCTATGCATATATCCGGGCACATCATGGCGCACATTTTGCAGCCCTTGCATTTACCCACGCCGCGGAATTTCGCGGGATGGACGCCGCGAACGTTAAGCGAGTCGTCCATGATTATAAGTTTTTCCGGGCAGTTTATCGAGCACAGCTCACAACCCTTGCAAGCGTCCCTGTCTATGGTTATCCTTGCCATATCTTACCTCGCGCACTTTCCCCTGGCTTCGCCAGGGACCTTGCCTTTCGCGCACACCTTTTTTATCTCGTTCGCTATCCCTTGGGCGTCCAGCCCGTAATTCTTGAGGAGTTCTGTTTTTTTCCCGTGTTCGATGAACTTGCCGGGAAACCCTATCCTCTTCACGGATATGCCGATGATCCTCTCGCGCTCAAAAAATTCCATTACCGCGCTGCCGAAACCGCCATCGAGGACGCCCTCCTCGATGACCACGAACATATTCGTGCGCGATGCCAGGTCCTTAAGCAATTCTTCGTCGAGCGGCTTTATGAACCTCATATTTACCAGCGAACTCTTTATTCCCTCATTGAACAATAATCCCGCAGCGGCGGCGGCCGGCCAGACCATGGAACCGACGGCAAGTATCGCGAGCTCGCCCTCCTTCGACATCACCTCCGCCTTCCCGTATGAGACCGGCGCGGTCTTTTCGAGGACAGGAGGCGATACGACCTTTCCGCGGGGATACCTTATCGCTACAGGGCCCTTGCATTCGTCCACGGCGAACTTGAGCATCGCCTTAAGTTCGGACTGGTCTTTCGGCGCCATTATGGTCATGTTAGGTATGTGCCTGAGGTAAGGTATATCAAAAAGGCCATGGTGCGTCGGGCCGTCCTCCCCGACGATACCCGCGCGGTCGAGGCAAAGGACCACATGGAAATTCTGCAGGCATACGTCGTGCACTATCTGGTCGTAAGACCTCTGGAGGAAGGTGGAATATATGGCGACGACCGGGATAAGCCCGCCCTTCGCCAGCCCGGCCGCGAACGTCACCGCATGCTGTTCGGCCATACCGACATCAAAAAACCTGTCGGGATACGCCTTCTGGAATTCGTCGAGCCCTGTGCCGTCCGACATTGCGGCTGTCACAGCGGCCACCTTCGGGTTGTCCTTAGCGATATCCATTATGGCGTCGGAGAAAGCCTCGGTGAAAGAGACGGCTGAGTCCGACTCCGCTTCCCTCAGGTCTCCCGTTTCAACATTAAAGGGCGCCGTGCCGTGGAATCTCTCGGGATGTTTCTCCGCGTGGACATACCCTTTCCCTTTTTTCGTAAGAGCGTGTATCAATATCGGGCCGTCCAGCCTTAAGGCGCTGTCGATAGTCTTTATCAGTTCCTCGAGGTTGTTCCCGTCGATCGGGCCTATATACCTCAATCCCAGCTCCTCGAACAACATTCCCGGTATAAGCAGGCTCTTTACGCTCTCTTCGAGCCTTTTAGCCGCCCGGTAGGCCCTGAAGCCGTACCAGGGGACCCTCTTGACGAGCCCTTCGAGGTCCTTGTGGATCTTATTGTATGTCGGATTCATCAGTATCTTATTAAGGTATTTTGATAACGCTCCGACCGACGGGGAGATGGACATTTCGTTGTCGTTTAAGATTATCAGCAAGTTGGTGTTCGCGTGCCCGGCATGGTTTAGCGCCTCGAACGCCATCCCGCCGACCAGCGAACCGTCGCCTATGACAGCCGCCACCTTATAGGACTCGCCCGCTATATCCCTCGCCTTCGCCAATCCCAGCGCTGACGAAATAGATGTGGAACCGTGCCCAACAGTAAAGGCGTCGTATTCACTTTCGTTTATATTCGGAAAACCGCTAAGCCCGCCCAGTTGGCGGATCGTCTTGAATTTATCCCGCCTGCCGGTAAGTATCTTATGGGCATAGGACTGATGGCCGACGTCCCAGACTATCTTATCGTATGGCGTATTTAAACAATAGTGGAGGGCGATAGCTATCTCTACCGCGCCGAGGCTCGGGGCAAGATGGCCGCCGGTCTTCGAGACCGTATCGACCAGGAACTCCCTGATCTCTTTAGCCAGGAGCTCGCGCTCCTCCCTGGACAGGATCTTCAGGTCCTGCGGAGAATTCATGGAATTAAGGATTTTGAACATAATTTATTTCTTGCGGTTTAAAATGAAACCGGCCAGGTCATCTAACGGCTTGGCCTTTCTCCCGAAGATCTCCAGTTCCCTGCGGGCCTTCGCGATAAGCCGCGCCGCTTCTTTTTTCGCGCCGTCGACGCCCAGCGCCAGGGCAAAACCTTCCTTATCTAATATATCATCTACAACTTGGAACGTAAAGCCGATATATTCGCCGTATCTCTTGAGGGCGTCAAATTTCTTCTTCGGCGCCTTGGCGGATATCGCGCCTATCATGCAGGAGGCCGCGATCAGGGCTCCGGTCTTGTGGGCATTAATATAGGTAAGCGTGGGCAGATCGGGGTCGGACTGGTTCTGGATATCCACGACCTGTCCGCCGATCATGCCGTTGGAGCCTGCCGCCCCGGCCAGCGTCTTCATTATCCGGTTATTTACTGCAGGGTCCTTCCCCTCGCTCAAAAGCTCAAAAGCATAAGTCAAAAGCGCGTCGCCGGCCAATACCGCGATCCCCTCGCCGAATTTTTTGTGGCAGGTGGGTTTTCCCCTCCTGAAATCATCATCGTCCATCGCCGGGAGGTCGTCGTGTATCAACGAATAGGTATGGACCATCTCCGCGGCGCAGGCTGCGGCCATGGCCCCCTTTATGTTCCCGCCGCACGCCTCGCAAGAGGCCAGCGTAAGTATGGGCCTTACCCTCTTGCCCCCGCTAAAGACGGAGTACCTTATCGCCCTGTGGATCTCTTTGGGATATTCGTTCTCGGCCGGGAGGCAGGAATCCAGCGCCGCATCGACCAGCTTTCGCCGAGCCTTAAAGTATCCTGTGATCTTCAATCGCGTTCTCCCTGTTATTCCTCGAGCGCTTTTTCATTGAACGGTTTCGTTTCCAGCTTTCCGCCGCTCGTCTTGACGAGTATCTCTACTTTCCTTCGCGCTGTATCCAGTTTCTTTGAGCAGAACTGCGCCAGTTTCACGCCCTCCTCGTATTTCTTGAGCGAATCATCCAGCGATAACTCGCCGGACTCGAGGTCGGATACAGCCTTCTCCAGTTTTTTCAGGGCATCCTCAAATTTCATCTCGGCGGTCATCTGGTCTCCTCCTTTGAGATCTCTTTCACTTCGCTGGTCATCCGGCCCACGGCCAGCCTCGTCTCTATTATATCACCGGCTTTGACGCCTTTCACGCTCCTTAATAACCTGCCCCGCTGAGGCGGGACTCCTCCCTCCGGCATCATCAGCGTTATACTGTATCCGCGTTTCAATATCGCCAGCGGGGAGAGCGCGTCCAGCATCCCGATCAGGGAATTTACTTTCTCGGCCCCCATTTCGATGGCGTGGGCGGCATGGCTGTCCATCCTCCTGCACAAGTCGTCTATCTCCTGGCCGTATCTTTCTATCGCCTCGATAGGATATTTACGCAGGATCCTTATCAAGGAATCGAGTTTACCGGACAGGTCCTCTTTATTGGCTATGACAAGTTCCGCCGCCGCCGAGGGCGTAGGCGCGCGGAGGTCCGCGACAAAATCCGCTATCGTATAATCTATCTCGTGGCCGACTGCCGATATGACCGGGATGCCGGAGTTGTATATCGCCCGCGCGACCGCCTCTTCGTTAAAGGCCCACAGGTCCTCGAGGCTGCCGCCGCCCCTGGCGAGTATCAGAACGTCGATATCTTTAATGCGGTTCATCTCCTTTATAGCCCCGGAGATATCTTCGGCCGCGCCTTCCCCCTGCACTTTGACCGGGTAGATCAGGACCTCTATATCGTTAAAACGGCGCTTCAATATGTGCAATATGTCCCGTATCGCGGCGCCTGTCGGCGACGTGACTATACCGATCTTTGAAGGGAGCATCGGGACCGGCCTTTTGTGCGCCTCGTCGAAAAGCCCTTCCTTCTGGAGCCTCTCCTTCAGCTGTTCGAATGCGAGTTGGAGTTCGCCGACCCCCTTCGGCTCGACCCTTTCCACATAGAGCTGCGTCTGGCCCGACTTATTATAGAAACCGACCCTGCCGAAACACAGGATCTTCAGGCCGTCTTTTATCTGGAATTTTATACCCTGGTTAGAACCCCTGAAGAACGCGCAATTCAGGACCGACTCCGGGTCTTTAAGCGCGAAATACATATGTCCGGATGAGTGGAGCTTGAAATTAGACACTTCGCCTTCCACCCAGACCTGCGGGAACGCGTCCTCGAGGACGACCTTTATCTCCCTCGTGATCTGGGTTACCGAATAGACAAGCCTGCCTGCGTTGGTCTGCGCGTTCGGGGACATAAGTCCTTTTAGGAAAGCTTCTCCTGGATCCTTTTTATGGAAACTGCCTTTCCGGTCTTGTCGTCGCAGTTTATGACTGCTCCCTGGAGTTGGATATCCGAATCGGCCATCTCGAATCTCGTCGGGAGGCCTGTTATGAACCGCCTTATTATCTGCTCGGGCTTGCGTCCCAGGACGGAATCGAACGGGCCTGTCATCCCGACATCGGTGATATATGCCAGCCCTTTCGGGAATATCCTTTCGTCCGCGGTCTGGATGTGCGTATGCGTCCCGCATATCGCGGTCGAGAGCCCGTCGAGATAATACGCGAGCGCTATCTTTTCGGATGTCGCCTCGGCATGCATATCGATGACGATGACCGGGGTCTCCTTCTTTACTTTCTCTATCTCTTTTACCGCCGCCTTGAACGGGCATTCGACCGCCTGCATGAATACGCGGCCGACGAGGCAGATGACGCCGACCTTCGCGCCGGTCTTCGAATGCATCACTATCGAACCGCTCCCGGGCGCGCCGTCCCCGTAATTCG
Source organism: Candidatus Omnitrophota bacterium (assembly GCA_028716565.1). Lineage (NCBI taxonomy): Bacteria > Pseudomonadati > Candidatus Omnitrophota > Candidatus Omnitrophota bacterium. Next base: position 138,560 of record JAQUPL010000002.1, on the reverse strand, counting down.
AGGGGCGCAATATCCTCTGCTCCTTGTCTATCTCCTCGAGGATCTCTTTCCTGTCCCAGATATGGTCGCCGTTCGTCAGGACATCTACTCCCATGCCCAGGAGGTCTTGCGCTATGTCGGGCGTGATGCCGGCGCCTCCGGCCGCATTCTCGGAATTACCGACGGTGAAATCTATCTTCTCCCTCTGTTTTATCTTCGGGAGGAGCGATTTCACGGCCTCGCGGCCGGGGTTTCCGACTATATCGCCTATAAACAGTATGTTCATAATTTTACTTCGCGTATTCTATCGCGCGGGTCTCGCGTATCACGGTTATCTTTATCTGGCCCGGATACTCCATGCCTTCCTCTATCTTCTTTTTTATCTCACGGGCAAGGACCGTCGCCTGCGCGTCGGTTATCTTCGCCGGCTCGACTATTACCCTTATTTCGCGCCCGGCCTGTATCGCGTAAGCTTTTTCTACACCCTTGAACGAATCGGCGATCTCCTCGAGTTTTTCGAGGCGCTTTATGTATATCTCAAGCGTCTCGCGCCTGGCGCCCGGCCTCGCGCCGGAAACCGCGTCAGCGGCGCTGGACAGGACCGTATAAATAGAGATGGCCGGTATCTCGCCGTGATGTCCTTCTATGGCATTGACGACGATCTCGTTCTCGCCGTATTTCTTTGCCATCTCGGCGCCGAGTTTCGGATGCGCGCCTTCGACCTCGTGGCTCACGGCCTTTCCGATATCATGCAAAAGCCCGATGCGCTTCGCGAGGTTGGCGTCGAGCCCCAGTTCGTTTGCCATCGTCCCCATTATGAATGCCGATTCTTTCAAATGGTCGAGGACGTTCTGCCCGTAAGAGGTCCTGTATTTCAATTTACCGATCAATTTGACAAGCTCGGGATGGAGGTTGCGTATCCCGACCTCGAATACCGCATGTTCGCCGGCTTCCTTGATCGATACCTCCATCTCTTTCTTGACTTTTTCGACGACCTCCTCGATCCTGCCCGGATGGATCCTGCCATCTTCCATCAGGCGGGTCAAGGCTATGCGCGCGACCTCCCTTTTTACCGGATCGAACCCGGAGAGTATGACCGCTTCCGGAGTATCGTCAATGATGACATCGACGCCCGTGGCCATCTCAAGGGCGCGGATATTGCGCCCTTCGCGGCCGATTATCCTTCCTTTCATCTCATCGCTGGGAAGGTTGACGACCGATACTGTGGACTCGACGGTATGCTCGACCGCGCACCTCTGTATCGCTGTGGCGAGTATCTCGCGCGCCCTCTTGTCGGATTCCTGCCTGGTCTCATCTTCGATCCGCTTTATCATTACGCCGGCTTCCTGCTTTACGTCTTCCTCCATCCTGGCCAAAAGCAGCTTCTTCGCCTCTTCCGCGGTCAGGCCCGATACCCTCTGCAGCCTGTCCTTCTCCTCGGCCACGAGGACGTTATATTCCTCTTCCATGGAATGGAGTTTCTGTTCTTTGGCGGCTATATCCCTGAGTTTCTCGTTAAGCTCCTTCTCTTTCCTGTCGAGGAGCTCGACCTTCTTGTCCAGGTTCTCCTCGCGCTGTATGAGGCGCTTCTCCATATTCATTAATTCCGCGCGCCTCTCCTTCGTCTCCTTTTCGAAATCGGCCCTTATATTATGGAGCAGTTCCTTGGACTCAAGCTCGATTTCCTTCTTCTTGTCCTGCGCCTTCTTGTCGGCTTCCTCAAGGATCGACTTCGCCCGCTCCTCAGCAGACTTGACCTTCTGTTCAGCATATGACTTCCTGACAATAAAACCTACTAAGCCTCCGCCCAAGAGCGCAACAAGGCAGAGGACGAGAGATAAAACACCGTTCATTTAAGTACCCCCTGATTAAATTATATTGATCGTTATGCGGTAAGGAGTTTTGTGACGGGCTGGTCGTGAGAAAGTCTGGGTAACTTCTTGACTACCTGGAATTTAAAAGCGAGGCCTACAGTCGTCGCTCCCGGACGGAGCCTGACGAGGAATTTATCGTAATAGCCCAACCCGCGGCCAAGCCGGTTGCCTTTCGTGTCAAAAGCGACACCGGGCACTACCGCAAGGTCTATTGAGCGCGGGTGAAAAACCTCAAAATGCGCCTTAGGCTGATAAATCCCGTAAGGGCCTCTAACCAGATCTTTATTGGGATCCATTATCTCGGATACCACCATTTTTTTCTTTCTCACTTTTATGACCGGCACAAGCACTGCCTTACCGCGTTCCAAAGCCGCCTCGATCATCGGCATCGTCTCAACTTCGCCGTCTTTCGAGACGTAAAACATTATTACATTTGCCCTTTTGAACTCGGGCAACGACAAAAGCCTCCTCTTTATAGCGAGGCTCCTACTATGCCTTTCACCCTCCTTTTGGGTTTTTAACCTTCTAAGGATATTTTCTCTAAGATTCTGTTTTAGCTTATGTACCATCTATTTATTATAAGTTAAAATACCGCTAAGTCAAGGGAAAATGCCCTAAAATCACGGCCTCGAAAAGAGCCGTTCGAACCAGCCGGCGAGCGAGCCGAACGAGTTCGTGAACAGCATTATGCCCACAACGACCAGGAATATACCCGTAATGACGGATACCGCCCTAAGGTACTTCTTCAAGGCCTTAAAGTAGGACAGGAAGTCGTTGATGAGTATGCTTGAAATGAAGAAAGGCAAGGCCAACCCAAGGGAATAAGAGAAAAGGAGCGCAGCCCCTTTCATTATCTCTTTTTCGGTCGAGCTCAAAAGCAATATTGAGGCCAAAAGCGGCCCGACGCACGGCGTCCAGCCGAGCGCGAAAGTCGCCCCTATAAGGAGCGACCCGAGATAGCCTACCGGCCTTGATTTGACCTCGACCTTCTTCTCCTTCTGCAGGAAGGCCAGGTTTATTACCCCTGATATACTAAGCCCGAAGATGATTATTATGATGCCGCCTATCTTGCTTATGGCCTGCCTGTGTTGGGACACCAGCCCGCCCGCGAAAGTCAGCGACAACCCCAGGAGCATAAAGACTATGGTAAACCCAAGTATGAAAAGCAGGGAATGGACTGCAGTCAGGAATCTTATTTTTTTCGGCAGCGTTTCCTGTGTCAGTTCCCCGAACGTGATGCCGGTAATATACGATATGTAAAACGGGATAAGGGGCAATACGCACGGGGAAAGGAACGACAGTAAACCGGCTACAAAAGCGGCTATAAAACTTACCGATCCTGTCCCGCTATCCATGGCTAAACCCTCCTGCCCTTAACCGCAGATTCCCCGCAAGGGCCTGCCCTCAGGAACCTGTCCTCGCCCGGGTTAATGAAATACCTTATTTTTACTTCGCCTTCGTTATCCTTACCGAGCGCATACCTTGCGGTTATCGATGCGGCCTCGTCCACAAACTCCCCGCCGGTGCTTCCCCGCAATATCGAAACGGGCCCGAGCGGGTCCTGCGCGTGGAACATTATATCGCTCTTATTCTTCAGCGCCGCCAGCCTGAAATTCTCGCTCTCATCCCTCGCCACTACGAGTTTTACCGACGGGGACATCCTGAAATGCCTGCCGTATTTCAGCAGGAGGACGTCAGGCAGCCCGAAATCCGGCTTGTATTTCATCAGGTCCTCCATACGCTGGGCGAAGCACTTGTCGGTGAGAAGGCATCCGCCGCTTGAACACGGGTAATCTTTTATGTTAAACCTTTTCGTAAGCGATATCTGGCCTTTCCTTGAACGCCCGGAAATGGATAAAAGCTTCTCCCTGTCGACGATCTTCTTCTCTTCCGCGAAAGTCGGCGGGAAGAGCTTGGCGCAGAGCGGCCTCAAGAGGTAACCCCTGAGCCCGGACTCGCGCTCTATGGTATTCATCGCCTCGCGCCTCTGCGACATAGGCCTCTGTCCCAGCACCTCTCCGGTAAATATGAACTCGGCTCCGGATTCGCGCATATATTCCCCGGCTTTCTTGAATACAAATATACGGCAATCGAGGCACGGGTTCATCCCGCTGCCGTATCCGAACTTCGGGTGTTTCACGACATCGAGGATCTCCTCGGAGATATCCACGACCTTTAGCGGGACCCCGAGCTGGTCTGCGGCCTTCTGCGAGGCGAGGCAGCCCGAGCCCTTGGAAGTGCAGGTGCAAAACGCGGTCACGAAATTAAGCGCCTCTACTTCTATCCCCTGGTCCAGGATAAGCCTTGAGGCGACGATCGAATCGAGCCCGCCGCTCAACAATCCTATGGCTTTTGTCTTCTTTTCCATAATGTCTCTATGCGTTCCTTGATCTGTTTCTCGAAACCTATCTCCGTCGGCTCATAATAAGTAGCCTTCTTGGGCATATATTCCTGCTCGACGAAATGCCCTTTATAATCGTGGGCATACTTATATCCTTTACCGTGGCCCAGGGCCTCGGAATCCATCGAGGCATCCTTCAAATGCGCGGGCACTTCCATGACCCTTCCAGCCTCGACGTCCTTTAACGCCTTCTCCACTCCGAGATAAGCCGAGTTCGATTTAGGCGCGCACGCGATATAGACCGTGGCCTCGGCCAGCGGTATCTTCGCCTCCGGGAGCCCGACGAATTCCGATATCTGTAATGCCGCGTTCGCGACGACTATCGCCTGCGGGTCGGCTAGGCCGACATCCTCCGCCGCGCATATCACGATGCGGCGCGCGATAAACCTGGGGTCCTCGCCGGCGTATAGCATCTTGGCGAGCCAATATAGCGCGGCGTCGGGATCCGAGCCGCGCATGGATTTTATGAAGGCCGATATGGTGTCATAATGGCCGTCCTCGTCCCTGTCATATACGACGGCCTTCTTCTGTATGCATTCCTCGGCGGCCTGCAGAGTGATATTTATCGTCCCGTCCTTAGACTTCGGGGTCGTAAGGGCCGCAAGCTCCAGGGCGTTCAATGCCCGTCGCGCGTCGCCCTCGGAGATCTTCGCTAAAAATTTAAGCGCGTCGCTTTCTGTCTTCACGGGCATATTGCCGAGCCCGCGCTCCCTGTCCTTGAGCGCGTTGTCCAATATCGTCGTGATATCAGCCTCGGAAAGCGGTTTTAACTCAAAGACCAGTGAACGTGAGATGAGCGGCGCAACTATCGAGAAGAAGGGGTTGTAGGTCGTCGCGCCTATCAATATCACGACGCCCGCTTCGACGTCCGGCATCAGTACGTCCTGCTGCGCCTTGTTGAACCTGTGTATCTCGTCGACGAAGAGTATCGTCTTCTTGTCGTAAAGGGCCCGGCGCTGTTTCGCGGCCTCGATCTCCTTCCTCATTTCCTGGACGTTTGAGGTCGTAGCGTTCAATTGGACGAATTCCGCCTTTGTGGCGTTCGAAACTACATGGGCAAGGGTCGTCTTTCCCGTCCCGGGAGGGCCGTAAAGCACGAGCGACGCTATCGTATCCGCTTCTATCGCGCGGGTAAGGAGCTTTCCCGGCCCGATGATATGGCCCTGCCCCGTGAACTCCTTCAGGGCGCGGGGCCTCATCCTTACGGCGAGAGGTTCGGGCTTGGAGGAATCCCTTTTTTTCTTCTCAAACAGGTCTTTGTTCAGGGAGGAATTAACCATCTATGACTTTCTACCCCCCAGCTGATTCCCGTAACGAATAATACGCTGGGGGATAATTCGGCCTTATGAGTTGCGTCGCTTACACTCCGTAACTCATGGCCTCATTATCGTATCTTGGCGTTAAATCTCTGGACCAACACCTCGCGGACCTTCCTGTCGAGGGAGTTGATCTCTTCGTCTGTCAAGGTCCTGTCAGGCGACCTGTATTCCACGGAATACAGGATGCTCTTGCATCCCTTGGGCACCTGCTCTCCCCGGTAAAGGTCGAACGGGCTGACATCGGCCGCCAGTTCGCCGCAAACCTCTTTTATCGTCCCTGCGATATCCTTGTTAGACACCTTTTCGTCGACTATAAGCGATATGTCCCGCGATGACGACGGGTATCTCGGGAGCCCTGAGAATTTATGTTCAAGCCTGGCGTGCGGATATACCGCCTCGATCGCCAGCTCGCTAACGAATACGTTACCTTTTATGCCGTATTTATCGAGGTACACCTTGTCGACTTTACCCAAAACACCCGCCTCTTTTCCGTCGATCTTCACGATAGCCGACGCGGCCGGCGAGAAGAGGGGAAGCGGTTTTACCTCAAATTCGTATCCGGCGATCCCGAGTTTCGAAAAAAGCGCTTCTATTATCCCCTTGAGGTCGAATATGTCGACCGCCTCTTTCCTGTGCCAATCCTTCTCTTTCATCCCGCACATGGCGAGCGCTAAAACCCCTTTTTCGGACGGCACGTCGCCGCCCTTGTAAAAATAGGATTTCCCGATCTCGAATATCTTTACGTCCGGGACCTTCCTGTTGAGATTATACGCGACGACATCCAGCATCCCGCATATCAGGACCGGGCGGAGCGCCTCCGATTCCGAGCTCAGCGGGTTCCGGACCTTTAATACCTGGCTGTCGGTCATGCTCAACGCCTGTTGGACATAAAGATCCCTGCACCTTAACGAGTAGGTGATCGCCTCATCCAACCCTGCGCCGGTCAGGGCCTCCCTTACCGTCTCTTCTATTATCCTGTCGCGGCTCTTCTGGGAACCCTTGCCCCAGAGCTGTATCCTCGAAAGGGTCTCCGGTATATTATCATAGCCGTATATGCGCGATACCTCTTCTATCAGGTCGACCTCTTCCTTGAGGTCTCTCCTGAAAGAAGGGACCGATACCGTTAGCGCGTCCTTGCCCTTGGATTTTACGCCCAGCCCGAGGCTTTTGAGTATCGAGGCACATTTTGAGGCGGGTATGTCCGTCCCGAGCAGCTTATTCGCCCTTGGCATCCTTAACGTTATTTTTACCGCCCCGGGGCCTTTTGCCCCCGTATCCGAAGGCTTAGAGACCGACTTCGCCTTGGCGGCCTCGCATATCAATGATGCCGCCCTCTCGGCCGCGGCCAGGCACCCGCCGATATCCACGTTCCTTTCAAACCTATATGAAGCCTCGCTGGAGATCCCGAGTTTTTTCGCGGCCCGGCGTATCAGGGCCGGACCGAAATACGCGCTCTCAAGGAGGACCCTCCTCGTCGAGAAACCGACCTCGGTATCCTTGCCGCCCATTATGCCGGCTATCGCCACCGGCTTTTTAACGTCAGCTATGACGAGGATATTCTCATCGAGCGCGCGTTTCACCCCGTCTATGGTGGTTATCTCCTCGCCTTTGCGCGCCCTCCTGACTATTATCTTCCCGCCGTCCAATTTATCGTAGTCGAAGGCGTGGAGCGGCTGTCCGGATTCAAGCATGCAGAAATTTGTTATATCCACTACATTGTTCACCTGCCGCATCCCGGCGCTCTCTATCTTCTGCGCGAGGCTTTTCGATGAAGGCGCGGGCTGGACGCCGTCGATCATGATACCTACATATCTGGCGCAGCCTTTTTTATCTTCTATAGTTATCGAAGGTTTTTCTGGCTTCGCGGATCCGGCGGGTGCGGCCTTTACCGGCTTGATCCTTGATCCGTAAAGCGCCTGCATCTCGCGCGCGATCCCGTAAAGGCAGAGCCAGTCCGGCCTGTTCGAGGTTATCTCAGCTTCGTATATAAAATCGCCGTTCTGCCTCTCTATTCCCTTTATCTCGAGCCCGGCCATGGTCAGTTTATCCGCCAGGTCTTGGGGCTTGGCGCTGAAATTAATATATTCTCTTAACCAGTTATATGAAATCTTCATCCTCTGCTCCCTGGTAGCTCAGGATGACCCCTGAGCATCTGCGAAGGGGTCATTTGAATTGTTCTAAAAAGCGCATGTCGTTCTCGAAGAAAAGGCGCATGTCGTTGATGCCGTATTTGAGCATCGCGATGCGCTCGACTCCCATGCCGAACGCGAAGCCGGTGACTTTTTCGGGATTATACTTTACCGCCTTGAATACGTTCGGATGGACCATGCCGCAGCCGAGTATCTCGAGCCATCCCTTCCTCCCGCAAACGCTGCAGCCTTTCCCGCCGCATATGAAGCACGAGACATCGACCTCGGCGCTCGGCTCGGTGAACGGGAAATAATGGGGGCGGAACCGGACTTTAACATCCGCTCCGAAATAGCCCTTCAAAAATACGCTTAACGCGCCCTTGAGGTCGGCGAATGTCACGCCGTCGCCCACGACAAGGCCTTCGACCTGGTGGAACATGAAAGAGTGCGACGCGTCGACCGCGTCGGGACGGTATACCCTGCCAGGGACGATGATCTTGAACGGCGGTTTCTCCGTTTCCATGAACCTCACCTGCACAGGCGATGTATGGCTCCGCAGCAGATACTGGTTTTTTATGTAGAATGTGTCGAAGGCGTCGCGCGAAGGGTGGTCGAGCGCGATATTGAGGGCTTCGAAATTATAGAACTCGGTCTCTATCTCCGGCCCCTCGACTATCTTGAAACCCATGCCGAGGAAGATAGAACAGATGTCGTCTATGGTCTTTGTGAGGGGATGTTTCGATCCGGCCGGCGGCCTGAAACCGGGCAGGGTCAGGTCCGCGAAATCCCCCGGTAATACCAAGGGTATCACAGGCGACCTTGAAAGCTCCGCCTGCCTTGACCTGAGCGCCTCATCAAGCCGCGTCTTCAGGGCGTTCAGTTCTTTACCGAGGCGCGGCTTCTCCTCGGGCGGCAGGGACGCGATCCCTCCGAGCAACTCGGTGACCAGGCCTTTCCTGCCCAGGTATTTTATCCTAAGATCATCGAGCGCCTTCGAATCTCCGGCCGCTTTGATCTCGCTTTTTGCTTCGGCCTCGAGTGCGTTGATCTTATCGAGCATTATTTTGCTTTGCTTACTTCTTCAACCAGTTTCGCGAAAGCGGGGTGGTCGTTCGCGGCCATATCGGAGAGGATCTTCCTGTCGAGGTCGATCTTCAGCTTTTTGAGGCCGTTTATGAACTTAGAATACGTTATGCCGTTGTTCCTGCACGCGGCATTTATCCTCACAACCCAGAGAGCGCGCATCTCGCGTTTATAGGCCTTCCTGTCGCGGTAAGCGTAGACCATCGCCCTTCTGACGGTCTCGATGGCCTTCTTGTATAATTTCGAGCGGCCGAGGAAATATCCCTTGGCTGCTTTTAGGACCTTCTTCCTGCGTTGTCTTTTTGCCGGCAAATACTTCGACTTAGGCATTTCTGTTCTCTCCTTCTACTGATGATTTTACGCGTAAGGCAGAAGCTTTAATATCTTCTTGCGCTCGTGTTTGCTTACAAGGGTCGCTCTCCGGAGCGCCCTCTTCCTCTTCTTCGTCTTGTGGCCTAACAGGTGGCCCTTGCCGCCTTTATGCCTCAAGACCTTGCGTCTTTTGGTTACCTTGAACCTTTTAGCAATTCCTTTGCGTGTCTTCATTTTAGGCATTAACGGTTCCTCCTTCGAAACTGATTATCTATTTAGGGGCGACGATCATTATTATTGCGCGTCCCTCCCTGAGCGGCGGTTTTTCTATCTGCGCCACATCGGCTATGTCGGCCTTCAATCTCTCGAGCACCTTGTTGCCGAGTTCGGGATGCGCCATCTCTCTCCCGCGGAATATGAGCGTTACCTTTACTTTGTCTTTATGCTCAAGGAATTTCTTTATGAAACCCACTTTCACCTGGTAATCGTGGTCGCCGATCTTGGGCTTGAGCCTTATCTCTTTGAGCTGGGTGGCATGCTGCTTCTTCCTGGCTTCCTTTTCTTTCTTCTCCTGCTCGTATTTAAATTTGGAGAAGTCCATTATCCTGCATACCGGCGGCCTTGCCGTCGGCGCTATTTCTACCAGATCCAATCCTGCCTGCTGCGCGAGTTTTAAACCTTCTTCCGGAGCCATCACGCCGAGTTGTCCGCCGTCTTCACCGATGACCATCACCTCGCGTATCCTGATTCTATCATTTACCCTGATAGATTTTGCCTGAAACTGGATACGATCACCCCCTTTTATTTTTTGCCGTTTATTTCGTCCGCTATCTTACCGATAAATTCGCTGAGTTTCATCGGCCCAAGGTCGCCTTTGCCCCGCTCCCTAACGGAAACGCTTTCGGTCTGGGCTTCTTTCCCGCCTACGATGAGCATATAAGGGACCTTCTGCGTTTCCGCTTCCCTTATCTTATGCTGCATCCTGGCGTTCTTGTCATCGATCTCGACCCGTATATCGCTATTTCGGAGTTCCTCTTCAACCTTCTTCGCGTAATCCTTGTGTTCGTCCGCAATCGGTATTATAACAGCTTGGACCGGAGAAAGCCATACCGGAAAAGCCCCTCCGTAATGCTCTATCAGGGCCCCCAAAAATCTTTCCATAGAGCCGAGTATTACCCGGTGCAGCATTATCGGGGTATATTCCTTTCCGTCCGGGCCTACATAAGAGATCTTAAACCTTTGCGGCAACGCGAAATCACATTGTATCGTCGCGCATTGCCACGCCCTGCCCAAGGCGTCTTTTAACTTGATGTCTATCTTAGGCCCGTAGAACGCCCCTTCTTTTTCATGCACATTATAAGCCAGGCCCTTTGATTTCAGGGCTGCGACCAGGGCGTTCGTCGCGAGTTCCCAATCTTCGTCGGTGCCTATGCACTTGTCCGGTTTAGTGGAAAGTTCTATCTCGAAATCGGCAAACCCGAAGACCTTCAAGGCATCCATCACGAAATCTATGACGCCCTTTATCTCGTCAACGGCCTGTTCGCGCAGGCAGAATATATGGGCGTCGTCCTGGGTAAAGCCGCGGACCCTCAAAAGGCCGTGAAGGACGCCCGACTTCTCATATCTATACACGGAACCCAATTCAAAATATCTTATCGGCAGGTCCTTATAGCTCCTCGTCTTCGACCTGTATATCAGGATATGCGCCGGGCAGTTCATTGGTTTTATCGCGTATTCCTGCCCCTCGACCTGGAAGATGTACATATTCTCTTTGTAATATCCGTAGTGGCCCGACTCCACCCAGATATCCGACTTGAGCATATGCGGGCCGATGACGATCTGGTAGCCGCGCTTTAAATGCTCCTTCTTTTCCCAGTCCTCGATTATGGTGCGGAGCATTGCGCCTTTCGGCTGGTATATCACAAGCCCGGCGCCGGCCTTCTCGTCCATCATGAAAAGCTCAAGCTCTTTCCCTAATTTCCTGTGGTCGCGTTTTTTCGCTTCTTCGAGTTTCGCGACATAGGCATCCAACTCGGCCTTGGTCTCAAAAACGGTCCCATATATCCTCTGAAGCATCTTGTTCTTCTCATCGCCGCGCCAGTATGCGCCGGCTATGGAAAGCAGCTTGAACGCCTTGACCTGGCCGGTGGAATCAATGTGCGGGCCCCTGCAAAGATCAGTAAGGTCCCCGTTCTTGTATATCGTAACTTCGCTATCCTGGATCTCCCTGATGAGCTCGACCTTATACGGCTCGCCCATCTTCTCGAATAGCTTAAGCGCCTCTTCTTTCTTCAGGAGGGACTTTTCGAACTTATAATTCTCCTTTATGATCTTGGCCATCTCGGCCTCGATCCTGGGAAGGTCCTCTTCCAAAAACGGCTGTGGGACGTCAAAATCATAGTAAAAACCGTCCTCTATGGCCGGTCCTATAGCCAGTTTGACGCCCGGAAACAGCCTTTTTACGGCCTGGGCCATGATATGTGACGTAGAATGTCTTAAGGTATCCTGTTCCATGGTTTACGGTAAAATGGTGGGCCTAAGAGGACTCGAACCTCTGACCTCTTCCATGTCAAGGAAGCGCTCTAACCAACTGAGCTATAAGCCCACTTAAACATAATCCACCCATGGCTTACCCTCTAGTAGATACTAATGGGTAAGCCCACGTGTGAAGCTAGATTATAGCCGATTAGAGGGTTTTTAGTCAAGGGGAAATAAGGGAGAAAATAACGCTAAAAGGCCCGTACCAAGCAAAAGCAGGCTTGCGGGCTCGGGAACGGCGTGGGAGGTATAATACGGGTCTTGCATCGCTAACTGAAAAGCCGCCAGGCTTTCGGGGGAAGAATCTATCCGCCAATCCGCCTCTTTCAGCTTGTCGAACCAATAAAAAGCGTCTATATCCGGATAGGACTGCTTGAGCCTGCTAAAAGCCTGGGCTATCCATTGCGCCTTGCTCCCGCCGTCTAATTGATTTCCCTCGACAGAGGCGAATTCGCCGAGCATTATCGGCTTGTCGCCGAACAGCTCCGGGTTATTCTTAAAGGCGTTGTACATCACATAAAATATATCATCGATATTCTGCCAATAGGGCCATTCGGGATCGCCGTCTTCCCCGGAATTATAGCCGTCTATCCCAAGCCAATCGACGTTTTCCTTCCCGGGATAATATTGCGCTAACACCGTGGGATCGAACGGGTAGTTATTCGGGCACCAGACAAACTCGACGTTATTTGCCCCCTCTTTCTTGAATATATCGCGTACATGGTTGAATGCCTGGACGTACTCTGCGGGCTTGTCCTGCCACGGATACCAACCCGGCGTAGCCGGATCGTTATCCTGTATCATCTCGTGAGCGAAACGCATCCTTATCGGATCGGCCCAAACGCGGCTGTCTATCGCGAATTTAGTGATATAAGGATCAAAATCGCCATTTATTATCCTGTCCATGGGGAAGGTGCTGTCATTTCCGCCCAGCCTTGACCATGGTTCCCATGTAAAATTTATCGATGTCTTGGTATCGTACCCGTCATGGAACCTGACCCCGCTATTGAGGCTCTGCGCCGGGAAATCGCCGTCATTCCACGCCCAATAGACCAGGACGCTATTGACGTGCCTTCCGGTGAGGTTCTCGAAATTTTGGACCTCGGCAGCGGACGGCATCATGTGGTCTTCATTACCCACGAAAGCGCCGATCTCCGTTTCCGCGGAAACGGCCGGCGCATAGAGTAAAATAAATAAGGCTGCTGTAAGACTTAAATAGTTTATTTTCATAAAGTATGAAGTAATAAAGAGGGCTCCCATCTACCTGGAGCGGAATATGGAAGCCCTCTTCGTCCCCCTACACTAACTATAACCTACTTACTTACGCTTTTCTCTTTTTTGTCAAACCAACTAACCCTACTAAACCGCTGCCGAGCAGTAACAGGCTCGCAGGTTCAGGAACGGCGTTGTATTGAACGTCATCGACGTAGAATGTAGCGCCGGTCGGGTTATCGGTATCGTTGGCGGCAAATTCAAAACCGCCGACCACACGGCTTAGATCCTTGCCGGTTAAATCGAAAGAATACTGCGTCCAGACAGGAGCGAGAGTAACCGTCTGCGTCATACCGGCCAGCGTATCCCCGTAATCCCCGGCGATACCGCCTATCTTGAATTCCATCTTCTCTCCGCCGACAGCGCCTTTTGCCCAGAACGTCATATTGCCCGCGCCGGTCAAATTCCAACCGCCGTTAGCGTCACTACCCCAGTTGCCGTCAGGCGACAGCCAATAGACACCGGTCCACTCTGAAGCCGAGGTACCGGATGTAAAACTTATCTTGGTTGATGTGCCGCTGACAGCCGTTTCAGAAGAACTCGTGGTAACGGCTAAACTCATGGCTGAGTGCTGACCCATCCATCCCGATGGCGAATACAGGTTTCCGGCATAGCCGCCATCTTTATAAACGTAGCCCGGCCAAGAAGATATCGCAGGAGCAGCTTGGGCCATCGTTGGTAACGCTAACATTAACGCTACCAATACCACTAACAAAAACTTTCCCATCTTCCACCTCCTCCTTTTTTAGTTACCTTTCGTCGAAACGTGTTTATCCACGGATTAAACTAATGCTCTATTCAAAAGGTTGCGATTTATTTTCGGAAGCATGTGCTGCGGTGTACGCTTCGACACGTGTTTATGACATTGCTACTATACCCCACGAGGGTAAGTATGTCAAGAGAAAAAAATTGCTATTTTTTAGTATTATTTATAGGTAATCGGGAAGGAGTTTTACCATCTCGCGTATCAAGCGCCGGCACCTGTCGAACGCGGCGTCAACATCATTTCCTATTATCGGCGTCCAGACCCTTACGGCCGAACCCCCGCTTTTCGCGCGCTTAAGCTGGTTGATCATGAAATACATCTGTTGTTTATAATAATTACCCGTCATCATATCTCCGGCGGTATACCAATCGAGCATCAGCACCTTTCCCCTTTTCGTCTGGTATACTGTCCTGTTTACCTGCAAAACCTTGCCGCCGTCAAGCGCGACCTGCGCCTTGCCTGTCTCTAAAAGCTCGTTTGCGCCGCTTCCCAGGTAGCAATATTCGGGCGGATGGAAACTCTGCCTCTTCTGGTCGGAATAGACCACCTGTACCGCGGCCGACTCATTCTTCCTGTCCGAGTATGCCCTGATCAGGACCTTGTCTGTGCCGAGTATCTCGTAAACCTGTTTTTCGTATTCCTTATCTTCGAACTTGATATCCTTCCCTGTCCATTCGCCGAGATTAAGGGGGAACTCCATTAATTTTACGGCCCGGGACGGGGCCCTTTTGACGGTAGAGATCCCGAAGACACACGCCCCGCAAGCGGCTAAGATGACGATCGCGATTATTAGGTTGCGTTCATTTTTGCCCACGACAACATTCTCCCTACTATTAATAACCCTGCGATAGCGAAGATATAAAGTAAGAACGCCAGGAAACCGTGCACAAACGGACCGGTCGCCACTTTCGCGTCATACGCGAAACCCACAAGAAGAAGCATGACTATCCTGAATATGTTAGCCGCCAAGGCTATCGGTATCGACAGGAGGAAAAGGATAATTTTCCTCGACCCGGACATCTTTGCCAGGTAAGCGTATAGCGCGCCTAACGCCGTCAGCGCGATCAGGGAACTCAGCCCGCTGCACGGGCTTCCTATTGTCAGCGAAGTGTCCGGCTTAAGGTAAACTATGCTCCCGTCCCTTACGGCGTGTATGCCAATGAGGTTAACGATGCCTGTCGCGACCTGCGCGGCCATCATCTTCATTTTAAAACTTATATTTATTATCATGACCTGGGGCAGGGGGACCATAAATATTAAAAATATGACAGGGAAAGCCGTCTTTTTAGCGATATCCGGCCCGTACAGATACAATGCGAGGCCGAATATCGCCGCAATAAGGGTAAATCCCGATACGAAATTGATCTCGAAGAAATAGGCCAGGAGATGGACCAGGAGCGCGGGAACGAAAATAAGCAATGCCAGGCCGGCGGGTTTAATAGCGCATTTTCTCAGTTCATCCCTCTTCATCCAGATAAGGTAAGCAAAAACCAGGGGGACGAGGTATCCGTGGGAATAATACGATTCCACTTCATCAAAACGGGCTTTCATCCATACAAAAGTAGGCAGGTATATCAGCATTAAAAGGGCCGCGACTATTATCGGACCATACCTGGAAATATTCTTCATCTTATTTGGGCTTATTAAGCCTTTCGACCTGCTGCTGGG
Organism: Candidatus Omnitrophota bacterium; assembly: GCA_028716565.1. Lineage (NCBI taxonomy): Bacteria > Pseudomonadati > Candidatus Omnitrophota > Candidatus Omnitrophota bacterium. The sequence goes on along the minus strand of JAQUPL010000002.1, from coordinate 123,219 downwards.
CGGTTTTCGCGAACGGCGTCTTGGAGTAATTCTTGATTATTTCGTCGTAAAGCTCGCGCGACTTTTCTAGTTGGTTGAGTTTCTGCTCATAGATAGCGGCCTGTATGAGTTTGGCCTTTGGGGCAAGCAGGGTATCAGGATAGTCGTTGACGAGGCCGCCTAAATAATCCACGGCCTCATTCCATTTCTCCTGGTCGGTATAACAATTTACCACCAGGTCGATCGTAAGCAGGGCGCCGTAGGTCTTAGGCCTGTCCTTGATCATCTTCTTGTATTTATCCAGCGCAACGAGATAAGCGGCGTCCGCCTCGGCGTTCTTCCCTTTTACTTTATAATACTCGGCGACATGCAGCGGCACCTGGAATGCCGTCCCTGTGTCGGTATAGTCTTTTTCTAACCTGTCGAAAGTTTCTTTCGCCTTGGGCCAGTTATCCTCCCTCTCATATACCAACGCCGCCGCAAAAAGGCTCCTGGCGCACAGATCGGTGTTCGCCGCGTAATCCTTAAGGATGACCATGAATTCATCCCTCGCCTTGGAAAAATTCCCCTGCATGGCATAGAGCTGGCCTATATTAAATTGCGCCTGCCCGCTGTTAGGCCACATCGGGTACCGGATGGTTATCTCGCGGAAAGAGTCGATGATCTTCTGGTAATCGACCGGCGTCGCTTTGTCCGGGGCCTTCAACAACTGGTTGAACACCTTGGAAGCATGCCAGAATCTTTTTTCGGCGGAATATGTCCCCGAATCGCAGCCGTTCAGCATTACGGCTGCGGCGAAAATAAACGGTATGATAATCGTCTTCTTGAGCAACTTTACGCCCCTTTTTCCGTTTCCTGCTTAAGGATAAAAAGATTCGCGGCGCTTAAAAAGACCAGCGCGTCGGTGACCAGGGTGAGTACGATGCTTACGCCTAAGATAACGAGGGTTGCCTCGGGAACCGTCAGGTTCATAAGGCCCTGTTGTTTCTGCCTGACGAATACATACAAAAACTCAAATAATCTCGGGACAAAGACCAGCACGACCGTCGTCAAGAAAACATGCCTTATGACGCTAAACGACCTTCCGATGGCCCCGAAAAAGCTTTTCCGCTCGATGATGACGGCAGGATATGCGTAGATAAAGAGCGCCTCGATAACGAAAATGACTACGATACCCGCATAGGACAGTATACGGAGCAGCAACATCGCCGTCGGCGTCGGGGGCATCAATTTTGTTATGATCAGCGGCGGAAGCTTCAGGATCGCGAGAGAGAGGATAAAAGTTATAAGCCATACGCCGACCAAGGCTAAATAGCGCCTCAGGGACCTGTTAAAATTGCCGAATATCTTGACCTCCCCGCCTTCCGAGTGGGCCTGTGACACCATCCCCATCGCCATGCCGTACATTACCGCTCCGACGGTTATCATAACGAAGATCTGGCCGTAATAAAAAAGAGTAGGGAGAAGCTCGAAGTTGATGGGATAGTGCAGATAACGCGCCCCGGAAATAACCCCCGACGGGGTCCTAGTGGTAAAGAACGATGTAATGGGCGGCCCGAAGATAGCCAGTAAAGGCGAACGGGGTGAATAAAAAAATACGGTAAGCGCCAGGGCTTCGAATATCGCTTTGATAAAAAACGGGATAAGGACGCGGGGATACTTGGCGATCATCCTGAATGTTATCGACCAGACAGAAAAACTCAGCATCTAAGTTGTTTCGAAACTTTTCTTTATGACCAGGATCTTCTTTTTGATGTCCGGTTCCTGCTTTTCATCTTCAACGAAAGAGACCCCGACATTATAGCTGTCTGCCCTCTCGCTTCCTGCGGACCTGACCCAGCTTACTTTACCCAAAGCATTTACCGGCTCTATATCGTTTCCCGGCACTATACGTATAGTGATATGCATCCCCGGGACCAGATCCTTGTTAAATTCGCTGTCCCTTTGCCCGCCTTCCTTAAGTTTGCAGGTGGAATTATGCACCCAGCCGAGGCAATTAGAGCAGGATTCGCAATCCCAGGAGCGCGGCCATTCAAGCAAAGCGCCCCCTTCATTTAAATTTTTCGCCTTCAACAGGATGTCGCCGGTAATATCGACCTTTTTCTGGGGGTCGATGAGCTTACCCTTAATAGCAACATTCACGTCGACACGTTTATACTTTCTGCGTTCTGACATTCTTTCTCCTTGTGCTGCAATAAATTAAGGTTAGTATAACACAAAAGTAAACAGTGTCAATGGGTTTTGTTGCTTTTATGCCGTAATTATTTGTTTTTCTGTCCCCTTTCTCAGCATATTGTTCCTGTATTCGATCGGGGAGGTTTTCATGTATCTTTTAAAAACTTTACTGAAATAATTCGGGTCCTGGTATCCAACGGCATACGCGATCTGGTTAACATTCAGGTTGCGGTTTTTCAAAAGCTTGGCCGAAGCTTCCATCCTGACCTTCGTCAAATATTCTATAAAAGTGATCTTAAGCTCATCCTTGAAAATATGGCTGAAATAGTAATGGCTCAGGGCGACTTCCGCGGCTACTTTCTGGAGGGATATGTCCTTGTCGTGGTAGTTTTTCTTTATGAACGCTACAGCTTTAAGGACCGCTTCCTGGTTGCGCGAATACTGCTTGTCTGTATCGGAAACGACCAGGAAGTCGAATTCATGCTTAAACACATAATTTACAAAAATGAATAAAAGCTCGGCCGCGCTTTTGAATTGCTCCTTCGATATCCCGGCATTGGCGGCCTGGCTGCCGCCGGGGCACATCAAGACCGCGCCTATCGCGTTCCCCTCTATTATTATAGGGACGAACGCCAGCGGTGTTTTATTATATTCGGAAATAACGGGTTTCTTCGAGCCGGAGAGGGAATTGCACGATTTAGTTACGACGTCCGGGAACGCGGAATCTTTTTTCTTCGACGAGAGGAGGGCTTTACAGGAATGCCCGGCATACTGCGAGATTATCACGGGCTTCCCCTTCAGGTCCACGAAAGAGAATTCCATGCCCGTAAACTTCAGGAACGCGCCCTGAAGCTCCTGCAGGATCCTTGTGCTGGCAATTCCTTTTATCGCTAAAGAACATTCCATTGTCCTTAAAATTTACTACAATTAAGCAATTTTGTCAAGGATAATAAATTACCTAAAATCGAGGAAGCCGGAATCTTTCATCCACTTATAAGTCACTAAGATCACGACGCCCAGAGCGATAATAGCATAAAGGCCTTTTATGCCCCTGAAGCTCAGGGCGATCATCCCGAAACAGACCGACAGGAAATAAAGAGAGAGCACCACCCTCCTCTGGGATTCCTCACGGAAAAGGAGTTTATGGTGGATGTGCTCCTTGTCGGCCTGAAAGATGTGTTTCTTTTTTGCCAGGCGGCGGACGATGGCAAGCAAGGTATCGATTATAGGGACGCCCAGGGCTATTACCGGGATAAATAGAGTTATCACGGTACTACTTTTTTGGAAACTGACTATGGATATCGCCGCCAGTATAAATCCAAGGAACATACTTCCCGGATTCCCCATAAATATTCTCGCCGGATAAAAATTGAACGGCAGGAATCCCGCGCAAGCGCCGGTAAGGGCGAAAGCCAGGAAAGCCACTACATAATCGTGCTGTTCGACGGCTGACAGGAAGATAAAAAACGAGGCTATCGCCGAGACGCCGGCAGCGAGCCCGTCAAGTCCGTCGAGAAGGTTTATGGCATTGACGATGCCGACTATCCAGAGCATCGAAAAAACGGCCCCGGAGATCCCGAGGGAGAATTTTCCGTAAAACGGTATGGTCACTTCTTCAACCGTAAATCCGCATCCGATCAGGATAGAAGCGGCTATGACCTGGAAGACGAGTTTCAATTTCGCTTTGAGCGGTACGATATCATCTATCACCCCCAGCAGCAGGATGATCGCGCTGCCTACGCATAATCCCGCAAATTTCAGTGAAAATGTGCCCATCGCCCCCGGCACTGCCCTAAAAGCGACGGTTATGCCCGCGAAAAACGCCGCGGCTATCGCTATCCCGCCCAAAGTCGGCATGTTCTGCCGGTGCACCTTCCGGCCGCCGGGTTTGTCGACAACCCCTAACGCCAGCGCCAACCTTCTGACTATAGGGGTAAAGACGATCGCCGCCGCCGCGGAGATGAAAAATGAGGTTAAGAAATACCTGATCATGGTTTATCCTCTTGTTGTTTCCGCTTTTTCCCAGGTTGCCTTTATCCCGCCTGTCAAAAACTTGATTATACCGATGGCCGAGGCCAAGTTGACCACACAAAAATAAAGCGGGATTTTGAAGATGCCTATCTTTACGTTATTTTTTTCCAGTAAATGGCCGATCGCCGCGAATATGTAAAATAGACCTTGGCACAAAAATATAACTTTATAGAACGGCTCGTTCAGTAAAAATATATTGGATAGAAACATTATAATTAAAAAAACGGGAACAAACCAGCGGATAAACTTATGGAACAGGAATTGAAATAATCTCAGAGGCCCTGACAAAACAATGATCCGGCCGACAGCAAAACCGGCTTTAAGCCCCTGCGCGATGATCCTGGCTTTCTGGCTTATTCCTTCTTTTGTGCTCGCTGCGGTCTTTTCCAGGGTAACTGCTTCAGGTTCATATACAAGGCCGTATCCCTTTTTGGCTATGACCATGGGTACCACAAAGTCATCTGCCAGGGTCTCTTCGACCGGTTCGAACAGGTCTTTCCTTATGGCATATATGGAACCGTTCACTACTAATAAAGAATATAAGCGACTTTCGTTTGTCTTTATGAATTTTTCATATTTCCAATACAGGTCTTCGCCCTCTCCTACCAGAGATTCGTTGCGATATTTTAATTCTCCGCACACGCAACCTATTCTTTTATCGGCAAAATTCCTTACTAGTTTTCTTATGGCATCTTTCTCGTAGAGGGAATTCGCGTCGGTAAATACGACTATATCACCCTTGGCTTGCGGAACTGCTAAATTCAGGGCGGCCATTTTGCCTTTTCTGGGGTTTTGCTCGATTAATTTCAGCCGAGAATCTTTGTAACCCGCGGCGATTGCTTTAGTCTTATCAATACAACCATCCAGAATTAACAAGATTTCGAACTTATCCCGGGGATAGTCCAGAGACAGGGCATTATTAAGCTTATCGGCTATAACTTTTTCCTCATTATGGGCAGGAATGATCAAGCTAACGTATGGTTCTATATCTTTTATTTCATAGGGCTTTTTCAAAACAGCTGCTAACACGGCCATAATAAAAGGATAGCCGAAATAACTAGTCGCCACTAGACCTATCGAAAACCAAAATAGCCATGCAGCCATAGTCTACCTGACAAGCCTTTTTCTTGAGTGCAAAATAACGCTCACTATCCTTTTCGCTGCTTTCCCGTCGCCATACGGATTTACCGATTTGGCCATCTTGTTGTATGCCGGCTTGGAATTCAGGAGCTTCTTAACGGCGGAAATTATCCTTTTCTTATCCATTCCGACAAGTTTTGCGCACCCCGCCTTAATGCCCTCCGGACGTTCAGTCACTTCCCTCATGACTAGGACAGGTTTCCCTAATGAAGGGGCCTCCTCTTGAACTCCGCCTGAGTCTGTTAATACTATATAACTTCTTTTCATCAGGTGAATAAACGGCTCGTACTCCAACGGCTCAATAAGATGGATATTTTTTATACCTGCAAGAATTTTCCTTACAGGCACCTGGACATTGGGGTTGAGATGGACAGGGTATATAATTTCAACATCATAGAGTCGGGCTATCTCTTTAAGGGCCTCGCATATGGATTCCAGGGGCTTTCCGAAACTTTCTCTCCTGTGAGCGGTAACTAATATTATCTTCCTTTTACCAGAACAGATCTTCTGCAAAAACGGGTCATCGAATCTAAACTTTCTCCTCGCTACTTCCAATAGCGAATCTATAACGGTATTACCGGTGACGTAGATGCTTGAAGGGTTTATCCCCTCCTTTATAAGATTTTGCCTGGCTTTCGTCGTTGGTGAAAAATGGAAATCCCCTATGGCGCTGACAAGCCTTCTGTTCATTTCTTCCGGAAACGGCCTGTATTTATCGTCAGTCCGAAGGCCTGCTTCTACGTGACCGACTTTTATCTTCAGGTAATAAGCTGCCAGGCTGGCTGTAAAAGAAGTAGTGGTATCCCCCTGGACCAGGACGAGATGAGGCTTCTCTTTCCTTAAAATATCTTCCAGTTTTTTCAGGCACCTCCCAGTAACGTCAAAGAGCGTCTGATTAGGTCGCATTATATTCAAATCGAAATCGGCCTTTATCTTGAAAAGACCTAGGAATTGGTCTGCCATTTTCCTGTGTTGTGCGCTGATTATCACTTTGGACTCGATCGATTTTGGATATTTCCGCAACTCCTTCACTACCGGAGCGGACTTGATCACCTCGGGGCGCGTACCGAATATCAAGATGACCTTAATTTTTTGCGGCTTCATCTTGCCTCCCTCAAATTAGTGCCAGGAAACTTCGGCTGCATATTTTATATTCTCAAAATTACCTTCCCAATCATACCAGGTGGTCTCTATGATACCGAGGCAATTGCTTCTTTGTTTGGCTATTTCAGACCACTCGGCAATGTTCTGCTTATTGTTCCAACCGGCAACAAGGTAGTTAAATTGCTTCGAGTCAAAATAATCGCAACTTTTCAGGCAGAAACTTTTATTTGGATCGTATGCCGCCGTCATTAGGATAACGTCTTTAGGAATCCAATCTATGGCCGGATATGTCTCTCCGGGCAGGCCTCCATACTGTACTTCAAAATCAGCATTGCCGCCGTTATAATAAGGATTAAGCATGTCATTCCACATTAATACATTTACATCCGGATTAACGCTTTTACATATATTAAAAAGTTTAATCACATCGTCCGCCAACAATTCCGCGTTGCTTAGATTTCTTTTTCTGCAACGATTGTCCCTATTCATTCCCCTTATTTCATCATGGCCGATGCTGATATATGACGGCCTTAATATATTAAGCACGTTCCCTATCGTTTCAGTCATTACATTATATGTCCTTTCCGTGGAAGGACAATAGGTGGCCACGCAATCCGGAAAATTAAACGAGGGTTTATTTTCAAAATAAGTATAGGAAACCAGGACCTCTTCTCCATTTTCTATCTCGCCATCTTGGATCCTCATGATCTGCGTGGGAACGGCACTCGAACTGAAGGGAAAGGATATCTGCCCATCAATGACTTTATAATCCTTGTGTTCGGAAAATACTTTTTTCCCATCCGCGCTTCTGACTATTATTTCGTCTTCTCCGTCTCTTATCACATTGACCAGAGGCCCAACAGTTGATTCTTCTGGTTGGGCAATATCATTTATGAATTTAAGCTTTTTATTTTCGTTACGTATTCCTTCGACTGAATAAGGATCGCCTACCAATATTCCCTGCGCTGAACTAAAGCTAAGCACCTCGGGAATAGGTTCAATATAGAGTTCGCGGGCGTAACGGAATATTTCTTCCATTAATTCCCTGTTTTCGCTTTGGCCAAGGCTAAAATAAGCTTGCGATTCTATTATCGCCGTATTGTATTTAAGCTGGGCGATTTTTTCTATTTCTTCCTTTATTTTATCGGGCTTTATTCCGCTAAAATGCACTGCCCTGATCTTTATCTTGGGATAATCAACGATTTTGAGCAACGGCACCGTTATATTGTTTGCTTCTTTTTTAATCAACTGGCACAGCGTTTGCATGCCATAGAATATACCTTTCTGGGTATTTGCCGATATGGAAATATTCCCATCTGAGGCTATCAACACATAACCTTCTTCTCCTATGTTATTATGCTCTTGTCCGGAAAGTTTACTTAACACAATATGGTTTTTTTTATTTGGATGGGCCACATCTTCCAGATTAAGAATAAGGCCGAATCGGTCATTAATTTTATCCGCCAAGTATCTAGCAGTAAGTGCATTTTTGGAATCTTTCTGGTCCAATACAATGCTCCAATCGTTCGATAAGACTGCTGCCCCTCCTTTCATCTCTATTTCTTGGGGAGTGGGCGTTACTGAAACCGGACCGGAAGCCGAAGATGTTGGGATCATGCTTATCAAAATAATTACTTCCAGAAAAAATCTCATATAACCTCTCTATTTATTTTCCGAGGATGCTTAAATAAATATCCTCGGTTTTCCGGGATACAATCTCCCATGAGTAATTATCTTCCGCGAATTTTCTGAACTCGCGGCTCTTCCCAGTAAAGCGATCCTTATTCCCGAGGAAATCCAATATACCCTTGGCCATATCCCGAGCACCTGTCCCGGAAAATAACAACGCCTTATCGATGCTTCCCAATATTTCCGAAGTCCCGCCCACGGGTGTTCCGAGAACCGGAATACCGCAGGATAGCGCTTCTATAGTAACCAGCCCGAACCATTCATCCTGCTCGGTGGGCAAAACAAAAGCATCACAAGCCTGATAGTAAGAGCTCATTTTACCGGTATCGACCGGTCCCAAAAGAATAACGTAATCTTTCAGGCCATTCTGCGTTATGATCAGTTCCAGCTTTTCCCTTAAAAACCCTTCGCCTAAAATCAGTAAGATCACATTCTTTTCTTTTTCAATCACATGCCTCATGGCATAGATCAGGTTCTCGAGCCCCATCCGGGCAACCAAGCGCCTTGCAGTCAAAAGGACCGTCTTGTCCGCGGGAATGGAGAGCTCTTTTCTCAGCAGCATTTTGTCGATAACGGGAATGAACTTGTTTACATCTACCCCTCCTGGGATAATCGTTATCTTGCCGGGATCCTGTTTATAGATCTCCGTCAGGCACCGCTTGCTGAAACCGCTTAAAACTATTACTTTATCGCACCATTTTAAGTCCGCCTTTTCAATAGATCTGATCACCGCGAAAACAAGGCTGTTCAGGAATGACGGAAAATATTTCTTCTTTTTTACCTGGACCGCTACATCTCCGGCCATTGATGAATGAAAAGTGTAAATCTTCGGAATCCCCTTGCTAAATGAGCAAGTGCTTAAACCAAAAGCTGGTAATGCTAAATGAAAATTAATGACGTCAAATTTTACTTCTTTTGCTATAGAACAAAACAGTCGTCGGGAATTTATAATGCTACATATCGGACGCCTAACGAACAGGAAGAGCCCGCTAATCGGAGTCTTATATCTTAAAACTTTGATTCCCTCGATGTCCTCATCTGCTAATGCGCTTTCACCGTTCTTTATGGTTATGACATAAACGCGGTGACCTTGCCGTATCAAATATTTAGATAAATTATAGACGTAAGTATGCGCCCCGCCGATCCCATCCGGATAAAAAGCCTCTGTCGCCATTAGAATATTCAATTTTTTCGGCATATTATTGCTTTTGTCCGCCCTCTGCAATCGAATTGTATAATTCATGGTATTTTTTTACCGTCGCATCCAGCGTGAAGTTTTCTTCTACTCGCCTTCTTCCCGCCAAACCCATATTTTTCGCTTTTCCCTTGTCCTGTATTAGGCCTATTATGGCGCCGGCGAAGGCGACGGCATCCCTGGGAGGGACCAACAAGCCCGTTTCCTTATCGGCCACTAACTCTGAGACCCCTCCCACATCAAAGGAGACCACGGGTTTTCCCATGGCCATAGCTTCTAAATTTACGATTCCCAGGGATTCGGTAAGAGATGAGAGGGCGAATATGTTGAGATCGGCAATTATCTCTGGAATATCTCTTCTGTATCCCGTAAATATCACTTTTGACTTCAGGCCTAATTCCTCCGAGAGCTTTTCCTGGTTTTCCCTTAATGGGCCGTCTCCCGCTATTATGAATCTCGCATCAGGGGCCGCCTTTATTACTTCGGCCGCCGCCTTCAGGAACAGGTCGTGGGCCTTTTCGATGTTTATCCTGCCTACCGTTCCGATAAGGGGGGCCCTGGGATCTATTGAAAATTCTTTTCTTATATTCCCTACCCTTACCTCCTTGTTGTATTTTTTCAGATCTAATCCGGAGTATATAACCTCTATCCTTTCTGCCGGCACCCATTCATTTCGTATTAGGTCAGCGGCAATAAATTTAGAAACGGCTGCTATTTTATCCGCCGACCTTACTGTAATTAACCTATCCACATTTAAGAAAATCGCCTTCTTGAATCTTTTAATCGGATAATCACTTAGAGATTGATGCCTAGTAAAAATAAAAGGGGTCTTGCTTATCCTGGCTGCAATAGACCCAAGGAAATCATACCTAAGCTGGTGAGAATGGACGATATCGATATTTCTGCTTTTTATCAATTTCACCAACTTAAAGACGGCGGGCAGATCTATCTGGCTTGCCGTATCAAACTGGACGACTTCAGCTCCCGCCTTTTTGAAATCATCGGTTAGCATCCCTCCTGATGTATACGCGATAATAAATCCGATATCTTCTTTGCTCATCTTTTCCGTTATCGATAAAAGCAGCGTTTCCGCTCCTCCGACCCCCCTGTTTTTTTCCGAGGCTGTCATCAAATGCAGCACTTTTATCATTTTATCCCTTGATCCTCAGATTCTATTTTTGATGCGATATTCCTAAGGGCTATAATAAATCCTAATATAATCCATACAAATTTGACATGAAGCGCTGAAATAAACATCGAGGATATGAGAAAACCGACCAAGCTTATACTTGCCGACTGGGAATATACGCTCAAGAGAGTATTCTTTGACTTTTCAAATATGCGGATTGATTGCTGCGATTCTCTGAGGGCGAGGAATATCAGCAAACTAAACAAAATCAAGCCTGTGATGCCAGTTTCAGCGCCGGCTTCTATAAAAAGATTGTGCGGAACGGTAGATGACTTTGTCCTTATTAACGGCGATGCGTATGCGATGGGCCAATATTCCTGTTTCCAACGCCCTATACCTACTCCGATTACGGGATTTGCCGCCATCATTTTTAATCCAACGATATCCCCGTCCAACCTTGACCAGATGCTCGGATCTGCCCCCGTCATAACTATGCTATTGATCCTATTCCAGAACTGCTGCGGCAAAAATAATAACACCACGGTAAATAACATAAGGGTGATTATGACGGTAAGAAATCTTTTTCCCTTGTTTATGAATTTCCATACACTTACGATCAAGACCACGGGCAGCCCGAGATAAACCGCCCTCGAAAAACTTATCAATATGCCTAACAAATACGCGCATACTAATAACGCCCCTGTAATTTTAAGCGCCGATTTTCCGCTTTTCATGACTAGCCCTACGCTAAACGAAATAAGCAATAACAAGCTTAGGCCGAAATCATTGGGATTATCCGAGAAGCCCGTGACCCTAAGGATGCCGCCCGACATCTTCAACCCTAACCCATGGGTATACTGATATACTGCTAAAATGCTTCCCAGAAATCCCAATATCAGCATAACAATTACTATGATAGAAATTTGCTTTTTTGTTTTTGTTAAATTCGAGATCAAGAAATACAATATAAATACCTTGAGCAAGTCTACGTAATAGAATGAACTCTCTTCCCAGCGCAATGCGGAGGAGACAGTCGCAATAATCGCGAAGCCGATAAAATATGGTATTTGCCTGCTCTTTGGAACCTTGAAATCTCTATATATCAAAATATGAAAAGCCCATACAAGAAATATTATAAAGCCGAATGCAGTCGTAAGATTAGAATATTTTAATTCAGGCATAAGCTGTATTGGATGTAGGTACGCGGCTGCGACAAATAAAATTGCCCCTATGAATGGATTAAATAATATGCCTATGGCCGTAACGACCCCAAAAAATAGCGCCAACACGATATAGCTTGGAAAAATTAACAGACTGATGCCCAATAAAAAAAATACGAGCACCAATAATATTTTTAATAGCGCCGGAAGCTCTACCAGCGGCCTTTCTTCTGACAAAATTTCTTGCGGTTTCTTGATCTTGAGCTCATCCATTATTTTTTATCTCGTTTGTATATATTCGCGCGAATTTCTGCGCGGCAACCCGGTTCGAATGATTTTTTGATACATAATCAAAGGCTGCAGAGGTAATAACGTTTCTTAAATCTTCATTATCCAGGATCTTTATGATATTTTTGGCGATATCTTCGCTTGATTTCTCAGGGACCAGTATACCCGTAACTCCGTTACTGATCATCTCCGCAAGGCCGCCTATATCGGAAGCGATCACCGGAATATTCGCTGCCATAGCTTCTATAGCGGACAGGGATGTGGCTTCTATATAACCTTTCACGTTAATAGACGGGATTAAAACTACTTCAGCTATTTTATAGAATTCCGGCATTTTGTCGTATTCAGCACCATCAATAAGGGATACCAGCTCTTGTAACTTATTATCATTAATATAGTTAAGGATATTACTCCTCTCCGGCCCAACTCCTACTATCAAAAACACCAGGTCGCATCTATTGAATTTATTTCTAATGAGCTCAGCTGCTTTTATTGCATATATTACCCCGCATTTCAGTACGAGCCTTCTTGGGACGAGGATCACCTTTTTGTCGGAAGAAATTCCTGTTTTTTTCTTTATCTCTTCCATATTTAACAAATCTATTCTATTCCTGAAGGATTCCACATCAATAAAGTTCTGGATTATCTGGAGTTTGGACTTAGCAAGAGGGGCTAAATCCTGAATATGGTTTTTCAGCCTTGTGTCTACGGTAACTGTATAATCCGCGAGCTCATACGATCTCTTCTCCATATTCAAGAAAAGTTTTTTTTCGAAGGCTGATTTTATATGACCGGCGGATTCCATCTCCTGCGCAAGTTCGCCGTGGATCGTCAGGATCACGGGAACTTTAATTTTTGATCTATTAATCGCAAAAAACGCTATTACGTCTTCCGCGTTAATAATATCTATCCGTTTTCTGCACAAAAAATTCCCGAGAGAAAATCTTAACATTGCCTTTATGGCATTTTGCCTGTAGTAAATACCTATTCCGAAAAAATCCAGTATCCTTCCGCCTCCGCTGATCACTAAAGCATTGAGGGGGGTTCTCTTAGGGAATAGTATGTCTACAGAATGCCCGAGTTCTTCTAATCCGCTCTTCAACATAAGGATATGCGTAAATTTCCCGCCAAGCTGTGCATAGTAGTCTGCCGTCAAGATCAGGATGTTCATAATACGAGCGATTTTTTTTGGAATTTCATATGCATGACTCTAATGTTGCCTTACCTGTCTTTTGGCGTATAAAATCCCCTTCTTGTGAATGAAGGCGAACATTGCTAATGATATATATGTCTCGGTTATTAATGCTGCCATTGCCGTACCGACGTGCTTCCATAATGGCACGAGGATCAGAGCAAGAATAATGCTTAGTATTCCGCCGGAAATATATATCCTCGACAAGGCCTCCTTCATGTTAAAAGTCAGCATGGTTTGAATACCAAAAATATTACTTAACGCATCCATAAAAGGCAGGAACGCCAATATCTTCAGGACTATTATTGACTGTTCAAACTGGTTTCCGAGAATTATATTCACTATAGGTGCCGCGAGGGCAAACAATAGAATCGATGCGGCAAATCCGATTCCTCCAAAGACCACTATAACTTTCTTTATAAAATATGCGGCTTTCTCTTTTGAATCCGCAACAAGCTTGCTTATGTGCGGGTATAGTGTCTGCGATATGGGGTTTATCAGGCGTTGGCCGCTTCTTATTATCCTTTCGGAGGCACTATAATAGCCGACTATCGTGTTGTTGGTAAAGAGCCCCAGTATAAAAGCGTTACTGCTCGTATATAAACTTACAGAAACGGTCGAGATAAATACGTGCCAGCCTTCCTTTAGAGAAGAGGTGCAGTCTTTTCCTGCGGGCATACGGAAGATTATACCGAAACGCCTTGCCGCTATTACGAGACTGATAACACCGGCCGTCATAAACCCTAACGATGTTATAAGTGGCACGTAAATATAGTCTGATTGCTTCCTCACGAATATAAATATCGCTATAACGAATATAAATTTCGCAAGCAGGTTAAGAAGCGCCACCAGTTTCATCTTCTCCATCCCCTGAAAAAGCCATATGGGAAAAAGGACGTTGCCTAGAACCATCCCAAAAGTACCTATATAAATAAGCCAATCCTGCCTGAACTTTGGTATAGAAAACACCATCGCCAGCATAATAATTAGACTTACGACCATCAATACAAACTTCACGAACATGACTGAATTAAAGATACTCAATACTTTTCGTTTGTCCTCCCTATTGATCGAGATCTCTCTCGTAGCTGAGAGGTTAAAGCCATAGTCTGTCAAGAGCACAAAATAGTAGATGAATGCTGCTGCAAAGTTAATAAGACCATATTTTTCCGGACCGAGCACTCTTACCAGATACGGCAATGTTATAAGCGGGAAGAGATAATTCGCCGCTTCAACCGATGAGAGGCTGAAGAAATTTGATATCAATCGTTTTTTGTCAATATTAAACTTACTGAGCATTTATCCGTCTTTTTGTATTAAAAACCTGAAGTGACCGCAAAATAACAGTTTCGCAAGGTTAATATACTGATCTGACCTGCCGGTCATTTTCCCCGCTACGGTCATCATGAAATTGAAGGGTGATTCATTTTCGAAATAGCTCGATAACAGCTGAGACAAAAGTGGTACCCGTTTGAATATTCGCGAGAATATGAGGGTAAACACATCTATGCCCGGCCTTATCTCCTTTAATTTCAGAGGAGCCTTAACCATGAGGCTGAAACCGTAAGGGGTAAAATTATACATACTCAAGGAATGAAACGGCTCCAGATGGGATGTCGAACCGACCAAGAAACCGCCTTTCTTTAATACTCTTGTCGCCTCATTGATAAGCTCTTCCGGTTTCTCTGCATGCTCTAATACCTGATTGCAATATATAATATCAAAATATCCGTCCGCAAAAGGGATTTCTCTTCCGTTAAATGTGACAAATGCGGCGTCTGTCCTTTTCCTGGCCCCGACTTCCGGAGACGATTGAATGTCAAGGCCGACCCATTGTATTTCAGGGTCTTTCTTCCTGAAGTAATCTACAGAATCTCCTTTGCCGCAGCCTAGGTCTAATATTTTTTCTATTTTCGTATCTTTTAATAATAAATCGAGAAAAAAAGTCGAGGAAATTTGTTTACATTCATTATTCGGCACAAATTCTTTTATTAATTCATCGCCAGCATACATAAATAATCAACTCCTTAAACCAAAAAACCAAAACCCCTTTTTGCGGATCTTGGTTTATGATTCACCGAATCGCCTCCTTGAAAAACTACAGATGCCGGTGAATATACTCAGGAATATGGTATTCTACGCCTGTCAGGACATACCCCATTATATTCGCGCCGACACTCTTCAGGATGCTTTCCGCTCGGGCTACCACTTCCCGGCGTGTCTTTCCCGCCCTTACCACTATTATAACGCCATCGACTACTTTGCTCAATATCCTCGGGTCGGCGAACGGTATGACCGCGGGTGTATCCAGGACTATTACCTCAAACTGCGGCCTTACTTCCGCAAGAATGGCCTTCATCCTGTCGGACGCCAGCAGTTCGTTCGGATTTGCGGGCGTCTGCCCGGCGGGCAGGACCACCAGGTTAGCTATATCTGTCTTTACCAACGCGTCTTCTAATTTCAGGTTTCCCGAAAGGACGTCGGACAGGCCCCTCTCACTTCTTATCCCCAGTAACGAATCGATGGCAGGTTTACGCATATTGCAGTCGATAAGCAGGACCGGCCTGCCAAAATCCTGGGCCATGACCACCGCGAGATTCGCCGCAGCCACCGATTTCCCTTCCCCATTAGCGGAACTGGTAACAACCATTAGTTTTACGTTGCCGGCCTTCTCCGATGAACAGGCATGCATCCTTAAAACGCGGAATTGCTCTGTTATATGGCTGGCAGGATTGTGGTATGCCACTATCTTTTTGCTTATCCCTGTTGAACGTATTTGGCTTTCTGGTCTTTCTGCGGCCTGATACACAGGCGCCTCTTGAGGAGCTTCCTGTTTCTCCGTTTCCGGCGCCGCCGGCGGGGGGGTAATTACCGGCACTTTGTCCTTCTGCAAAGCTTCGTCTTTCTCTTCGGCCGCCTTTTTCAGCGCATCGCTTAATTTTTTGAACCCGTTGCCGTTATTTGCCATATTGTTTCGCCTCGGCAGTCTTTTCTTTGTTGGCTATCTCAATGACTTTATTCTTTACCTCTTCCTGCCTCATATTTGAATATGTCGCGGCGACTGCAAAAAACACGATATACAATATTACCACCGTTACCCCGACCACGCGCTGCCTCGCATTCCGGGCCATTACCTCGTTACGGTCGACAATGGCCGCCACGCCTCCTAATATCTCGAATTTTAAAAATGCCCTCGCGTCCTCCACTCCCCTAAAAGAATGGTCCGCGAATTCGGCCATGAATACGCAGCCAAACCCGGAAAGGATGCCCAATATGAAAGCGACTATCCCGATCAACAAGATCTGCGGCTTGGAAGGCTTAAGGGGGAGCCTGGCATCGTCGAGGATCGTATATTTGGTCCCTTTCTCCTCGGCCTCTGATGTCGCGAGCTTATTTTCTTCCACTTTTAGCACCAGCATTTTATATATATTGTCATTTACTTCGGTATCTCTCGTAAGCAGGGCTAATTTCCTGTCCTGTTCCGGCAGAGTCTCGATCCTCTTTTCATATTCGCTGACCAGTCCCTGCAGGTTCTTCTCCCGCACCCTTAATTCATCCGCCTCTTTTTGGGCATCTCTGAGTCTTTGCTCAAGCCTCTTGTAAAAAAGAGGCGCGGTCTGGGCGGTCTCTCCGCCGACCAGTTTCTCGGTCTCAAGCCGCAGCTGATCGCGCGTCTCTTCCATCTCGACCTGCAGAGAAGAGATGTCAGGCGAATCAGGAGTAGTCTTTATAAGCTCCTCTTGCTGGGATTGCAACGATTGTAACTTGGAATTAAGGCGGCTGACCGCCGGATTGAGGTCGATCGACTCAGCCGTTATTATGACCGGCTCCCTGCCCGCCAATTGCCTCTTTACCAGGTCTATTTTATTCTGGGCTTCTTTTATGCTCATCTGGATGGCCGTAAGCGATGTCTGGTAATTGGTGAGCATGGAGACGTTATAATCGAGCTCCTTCCCTGGCAGCTGCATAGGATACTGGGCCCGGAACTCGAAAAGGGCTTTTTCCGAGTCTTCGAGTTTTTTCTTATAAAGCTGGGCATGCTGTTCGGCGAATTTAACGGCGTCCTTGGCTTGCTCGGTCTTTTTTGATTTATTCTCGTCTATAAAGATCTTTACCAGCGTCCTTACGGAGTCCCTCGAGACGACGGGGTTCTTGTCTTCGTATGAGATCTGGAAAACGTCGGGAGACCTCATTTTTACTTCTGCCCGTTTCCGGATCCCCATCAGAAGTTTTTCATAGGAGGCTTGATCGGCAATGCCCTTATCAAGGCCGAGTGTTTTTACTAATACTAAAAGATGGGGATAGCTGAGGAGTTTTTCCGTTAAAGTCTTAAGTTGTTCGGAAAGGGTAGGAGGTTGTCCGGTCACTGAGACATATGTCGGTTCCTTGGTGGCGAGCGGATTAATCGGTTTTTCTTCTTCGACAAGCACGAGAACTGCCGATTGGTAATATTTGGGCAGAAAAAAACTGCCTATGCTGGCAGTGAAGAAGACGATGACGAAGGGCATCATGAAAAACCATCTGCGGTGGAAGATTATCTGTAGATAATCGCGTAGCGAACCTTGGTCCTCATGCGTTGTCATGGTCATGGTTTAATACTCATCGCCGCCGTCTAACAATCTCTGGATATCTTTTCTTATCGCCTCGCTCTTCTTTTCTTTCTCTACGGGGGTCATCAGTACCCCACCGGACTTTTCTATGGCATCGGTTACGATAGCGTCGTCTCTTTTTGTCCTGTTGATGGTGTTTTGGTATTGCTGCCTTGAAAGCGTCTGGCGGTTATTATTCGTCAGGATATGGGGCGTGACAAAGACTATCACCTCCCTCTTCTGGTCCTGGTAATTCTTGTTCCTGAAGAGCAGGCCGAACAGGGGCAGATCCCCCAATATCGGGATCTTATTTACTGTCAGCTTTTTCTGGTTCTTAATGAGCCCGCCCAGGACTATCGTCTCGCCGTCCCTGACCATCATTACTGTATCGGCCTGGGTGGTATCTTTGGCCACGACGTTGTCGACCTCAGGCACCCTTCTCGCGGTGCTGACCTCTGGATGTATCTTCATCGTGACATAATTATCCTCGCCGATCTGCGGCGTAACTTCCAATTTTACGCCGACATCGACATATTTTATATCCTGGACGAGCAGGTGGGTTATCGGGTCAGTCGTCGCCACCGCGTACGGCTCGCTGCTCCCGATAAGTATATTCGCTTTCTCGTTATCTATGACCACGATCCTCGGGCTCGAAAGGACCTCGGTATTCGCGTTGCTCTTGAGGGCGTCTATAGCGATGTTATATTCGTCGGCCGTAAGGCTTCCGATCTTAAAGAAACCGGCCGGGCCCGCTGCCGGGAGCCCGGAAGCGAACATCGCGGCCGTATTGATAAGCGCGGGGTGATGGGCGGCTTTACCGCTGGAATCGACCGGTAATTGGCTCAACTGCTGCCATTGTATGCCAAGCTTCGTCCCTTCATCGAGGGTGACTTCTAATATCATCGACTCTATGAGCACCTGCTTATGCTGGGAATCCCAGCCCCCGATAAAATTATCTATATTTTTCAGTATGACCGGCGTCGCCCTGACGGTTATACTGTTAGTCCTCTCGTCGATGTATACGTCACCCTTCTCTTTGGGTATCACCTGGAGTATCTTCGGCTCGACATCCTTGGCCTTGGAATACAACAGCTTATATTCTTTCGTCTCGGTAGGCTGGTCGAGTTCCTTAAGCGCGATCTCGATCTCTTTTACCTTTTCCGGGGTATCGGTCACTATTACCTGGTTGTTCTTCTCGTTCGTCTCTATCCTGCCGCGGGCTGTCTTCATCGAAAGGAGGACTTTTTTCAGGTCGGCGACATCCGTGTAGCCAAGAGTAAATACCCTTGTTTCGAGATTAACGAAACGCTCCTGTTGTTCCGAGTCCTGGTATGTGTAGACGGATATTATCCCGTTTTCGATGGAATATAGGTAATTGTTCGCCTTCAGGACCGAGTCGAGGGCCTGGATCACGCTTACGCTGTCAAGTTTTACGGTAACCGTGCCGATGACATTATTGCTCAGGGCTACGTTCATTCCGCTCTGGTCGGCTATCATCTTGACGACCGCGTCGATATTCATGTTCTGCACGTCGAGGGTGACCGTTTTGTCGTCTTGGGCGCAGGTGAGATGGGCAAACACCAAAAGGAAAACCGTGACGAAGCTGCAAAACAAAAGTTGCCTGCTAAATCTCATTCGTGATCTCCTTTACGGCGCGGCATGTCTTGTTCCTGCCTTCGGCCTTGGCCCTGTATAACGCCCTGTCGACGTGCTTTATGAGTTCCGTTTTCGAGACCGCTATATCGGGATAGCTCGCGGCCCCGATGCTCGCCGTCAGGTTTATTACGTTCTCTTTTGTCCCGAAAGCGTAATTCTTTATGACCATCCTTATCCTGTCGGCCAGGACAAACGCGCCCTCCAGGTCCGTTTCCGGAAGTATTATCGCGAATTCCTCTCCGCCGTACCTCGCCACGATATCCACCTCGCGGCATATTTTCTTGAATATTTGGGCGACTTCTTTTAATACCTCGTCGCCCTGGGGATGGCCGTAGCTGTCGTTTATCTTCTTGAAGCTGTCCAGGTCGATCATTATGAGGCCGAATGGCTGCCTGTACCTGGCCGATCGCAGTATTTCCTTGTCGAGCGCGTCGTTAAAATACCTGTAGACATAAAGGCCGGTAAGGCCGTCTGTTATCGAAAGCTCGGTTATCTTCTTGTGGAGCATGGTATTGTTTATCGCGATGCTTGAATGGCGGGATATGATCGAGAAGACTCTCAGGTCTTCGCCGCTGAAGGCGTTCGGGAATGAATTGGCGACTGCCAGCATGCCGATAGGCTTCTCGCCGGCCAAAAGTAATTGCGCCTGGAAAGAGCTGAGGATATTCCTGTTTTCGGCGTATGAGTCTATTAAATTTCCGCTGTCTCGAGCCTGATCAACCGAAACTTGTTCCGGCAACAGTCTCCCCCCTGTTAACCTGTTGAACGTTTCTATGATCTTCAGCTTAAAGTTGTCAATCTCCTGCTGGGTAGCCGGGTATTTTACCTCGACTATTATTCCCGTCTTTTTTTCCTCATCCACAAACAATAAGCCGCATAGATGACAATCGATGGAGCGCTCGATTATCTCCAAAATCGCGTCTATTATCTCCTTATAATCGAGCCTCGAGTATATTATATTACTAACTTCCTGCGAGATTGTCAACTCATATAATTCGTCATCGAGCGAACGGGCGATATCTCCCAGGATCTGCTTGCTGACTTTGAGTTTTTCTATTTTCTCGTTGGCCTCTTCGAGCTCTTTCTGCCAATGCGAGGATTCGATCGCTATCGACATCTCATTTGTGAGGATCGTCAGGAGCGCAAGGTCATATTCCGTAAAAGGCTCCCTCGTGGATTTATTGTTTACGTTGATCACGCCTACGATCCTGTTCTTTATCCGGATGGGCGCGCTCAATAAGGACGATGTATAATATCTCTTGGAATTCTGGCGGGAGAAACGCTCGTCGGTCTCGATGTTCCTTATCAGCAACGGGCTCCCCGCCTTCGCCACCCAACCGGAGATCCCCTTGCCCACCTTTATGCGGGTCTTATTTATTACGTCGTCGCTTAATCCCTTGGAGGCCTTGATCACAAGTTCCTGCGCGGGTTCGTCTACGAGCATCAACGACCCGAGTTCGGAACTCAGCATCGTCGTTATCTTATCGAGGACTTCGTTAAGGATGCCCTTGACCTCTTCCGACGATAAACCGTTATACGACTGGTAAGCGCTCACAAGCTTTACCAGGACTCTCTTGAAATGTTCGCTGTCGAGCTGGAATTTATTCGACAGGACGCGGTTCTCTATAAGATTGAGGGATTTTTCCAGGTTATCTTTAAAATCGGATTTTGCCGTAAACCTGATCGCGTTCTGTTCGGGCTGAGATTTCATGCCGCAGAACCTGAACATATCCCTTTCGTTGGTGACGCAGATCAGGATGGGGATATGGCCGTTTTTGGGGTCGTCCCTGAGAAGTTTATATACGGAACTGCCGTTTATGTCTGTGATGCATGGATTAAGCATGACGAGGTCAGGCGACTCCTCGCAGACTAGCTCAATGCCGTCCAGTCCGTTGGTCGCCAGTAAGGGAAGATAGCCCTTCTCCGAAAAGATATCGGAGATATCCTGCGCTATCGTCGGATTGTTTTCTATTATGACTGCTTTTTTCTTTTCCATTTTCCGGTCTTTAGCAAACAAAAAGGAGCCTAACTTCCGGCTCCGGTTTGATTTTTATGCTACTCTGATACTTGCTATAAACTACACCTAACGCGCACATTTGTCAAGGAAAATATCTTGCTTTTTAGTGGTAATTTGTTGACGAAGATGGTGCCGGGAGAGGGGGTCGAACCCTCATAACCTTACGGTCGCGGGATTTTAAGTCCCGTGCGTCTGCCAATTCCGCCATCCCGGCGTTTGGCGCTTATGATAGATAAATCTGGAGGCGACGACCGGAATCGAACCGGTGGATCGCGGTTTTGCAGACCGCTCCCTTAGCCACTTGGGTACGTCGCCTTAAACAAAAGGCACCGGAGTATTGTAACCCAAGTGCCTTTCTTTGTAAATACCCTAAATGTCACCTATTATCTATTTTATCTTTACGTATCCACCCCTATAGAGGCTTATTTGAGATCCTGTGCCGTGAACGGCATTAGTGCACGATAAAATAATGGAATTTGACGCCATTGTGCTTGCCGGCTGAGTATAGGCGGTATACGAAGTCCCGGCAACCGGACAATTTAATACGTTGGTATCGTCGATGTCGTTGTCCGTGTATAATGCGCCCAGCGTGGCAGGATAAGTTCCGCTGTACTTGCCAGCGTACAATTCCAGCGCCGTACCTACCTGTTTCAAGTTATTGGCGCAGCTTACCTTACCGGCTTGTGTCTTGGCTTTAAATAGGCCAGGTGTAAGTAAACCCGCGAGGATAAGTATGATTGCCATGACTACCAACAACTCGATAAGGGTGAAACCCTTTCTCTTGCATATATGCAGCATCATTCCTTCACCCCCCTTCTCCATTAACTTTGTTTTCCAATTTAACATATAAAAATATAAAAGTCAAAATAAAAAGGCACCTAAGAATTCCTCTTGGGTGCCTTTTTGAAGCTTTTCGTTACTTATACCATTACTTTATCTTTACGTATCCGCCTTTGTAGAGGCTTATCTGAGCTCCTGTGCCGTGAACGGCATTAGTGCACGATAAAACAATGGCATTTGACGCCGTTGTGCTTGCCGGCTGAGTATAGGCGGTATACGAAGTCCCGGCAACCGGACAATTTAATACGTTGGTATCGTCGATGTCGTTGTCCGTGTATAATGCGCCCAGCGTGGCAGGATAAGCATCGCTGAACTTGCCAGCGTACAATTCCATCGCCGTACCTATTTGCTTCATGTTATTGGCGCAGCTTACCTTACCGGCTTGTGTCTTGGCTTTAAATAGGCCAGGTGTAAGTAAACCCGCGAGGATAAGTATGATTGCCATGACTACCAACAACTCGATAAGGGTGAAACCCTTTCTCTTAATCATGATGTATGTCCCCCTTTCTCTTTTGAATTTTACCAGTATTATAATGATACTTTGCCGCCTCTGCTTTGTCAAGGATAATCCTTGAGAGGTTTTTTTTGTGGGAAAAAAGGGCTTCTGCTTTTCCGGTCCCGGATATGATCGAAACAGGGACCTTCCGGTTCCCGAACGGGGATCTTTTGTTATTTAGCGGCGCCGCGATGATATAGTCGAGACTCTTCTCTTTCAATTTTTTCTTTGCGTTCTTCTTCAAGTCGGCAGTCTCCACGGCGAAACCTATTACGACCCTGCCTTCTTTTTTTTGGGAGACGAGCGAAAGTATGTCGGGGTTCCTCTTCAACCTTAATACCAACCGGTCCTTCCCCTTCTTGATCTTCCGCGGGAAGACAGCCGCCGGCCTGTAATCCGCTACGGCCGCCGACATTATAAGGCAATCGGATGCCGGAAAATGCTTTTCGACGGCCTTTTTCATCTCCAGGGCGGAGACGACAGGGACAAATTTCACCCCTTTGGGCGGGGTCAGGCATGTCGGCCCGCTTACGAGCGTGACCTTATGGCCGCGCCTGGCGGCTTCCGAGGCTATCTGGTATCCGAAAAAACCCGTAGAGGAATTCGAGATGAAGCGGACGGGGTCTATGTATTCTTTGGTGGGGCCTGCGGTTATGAGTATTCGCAACTTCAACCCTTGAGTAATTTCTTCGCTTCCAGGATTATCGAGGCAGTATCGGCGATGTGCCCGATAGAATCGTGCCCGCATGCCAGGGGACCTTTGATAGGGCCGATAAATCCTATTCCCCTGCTTTTGAGCTTTTTGATATTATCCTGCACCGCGGGGTTCAAATACATCTTCTCGTTCATCGCCGGGGCAATAAGGGTCTTCGCCTTGGACGCCAGGACCACGCAGGTCAGGAGATCGTCACAGATGCCGTTGGCTATCTTGCCTATCACGTTGGCGCAGGCCGGGGCGATCAGTATCAGGTCGGCCATGTCGGCCAACGAGGTATGGACCGGGCTCCATTCGGCCGGCAGTTCGAACATCTCTGAATAAACTTTGTTACGGGAAAGGGTCTGGAGCGTCAAGGGAGTGACGAACTCTTTCGCTTCTTTCGTCATGATGACCGTGACGTTCGCCCCCGCCCTCCTCAGGCTATTGACGATATCACACGCCCTGTAAGCGGCGATGGAACCGCTGACCCCGAGGATCGCCTCTTTCTTCGCCATTATTTTTTCTTTTCCTTCATCCCTATCTTGCCTTCTCTGATCTCTTCAAGCGCTACGGTCGATATCTTCTTGCTTTCGGTCTCGACCAGCTTCGGGCTCCCTTCGTTCAGCTCCAAGGCGCGCTTCGAGGCAAGTATCACGAGCTTGTAGATAGAATTATCAGTCTTGTCGAGAAGGTTCTCGACCGAGATGGAACTCTTCGCTTTCAATTTTTCACCTCACCCTAAGTCTTTCCGCGACGATGATTGATTTGAGCTTTTTTACGGCATCCGTAAAACTGTCGTTGACTACCGCGTAGTCGTATTTCTTAATATTGCAGATATCGGCCCTCGCGCAGCTCAATCTCTTCTTTATCTCGGAGGAATGATCGGTCATGCGGCCGACGAGCCTCTGCCTTAAAGCCTTCAGTGAAGGCGGGAGTATGTAGATCGAGGTTGAATCCTTGAAATTCTTCTTTACGAAATTCGCGCCTTTGAAATCCAGGCTGAGGATCACGTCCCTGCCGCTGCGGATATTGCCCGAGACGGAGCTTTTTGACGTTGCGTAATACTGCCCGAACGGCCGGGACCACTCCAAAAAATCTTTCCTTTTAAGGCGGCGGCTGAATTCGTCTTCTGAAATAAAACGATAATCGACTCCGTCTCTTTCGCCCGGGCGCCTGAGGCGCGTCGTAAAAGAGGCCGGATGCGCAAGGGACCTGTCCTCTTTTAAAAGCGCCTTTACAAGCGAGGTCTTGCCGCAACCCGACGGCGCTGAAACGACGAAAATATGTCCCCTTCTCTCCGGCATAGGCCTATTCTATGTTCTGTATCTGTTCCCGTATCTTTTCTATCTCGCCCTTTATGGCGATGGCCAATTGGGCTATCTTGTAATCGTTCGTCTTCTGGCCTACGGTATTTATCTCGCGGTGCAATTCCTGGGCGATGAAATCCAATTTCCTTCCCACTTCATCCTGCTGGTTAAGGGCCTCCCCGAGGCCCTTAAGATGCGATCTTATTCTGGTAACCTCTTCGGATATGTCGGAATTCTTGGCGAAGAGGGCCACCTCCAGCTCTATCCTTCCCTTGTCGAGGTTTATCTTCCCGGACGAGAGCTCTTTTATCTTTTTTAAAAGATGGCCGCGATATTCCCTGACGGCCAGCCTGGAGCGATGCTCTATAACCGCCAGGTGCCTGGAAACCATGGCCTTCCTCTTTAATATATCCGCGACCAACCTCTTGCCTTCTTCTTCCCTCATCTTTACCAGGGAGGATAGGGCTTTATTCAACGCGGACTTGATGTGCGGCCAGAGCTTCGCCTCTTCCTTTGGCTGCTCCTCCACGCTTATTACGCCGGGGAAGGCGATTATCTGGGAAAAATTGATCTCGTCTTTCGATCCCAGGGAATGTTTCAGGTCCAGAAGTAATCTCTTATATTTACGGGCGAGGTCTTTGTTTATTATGAGCTTTGGCCCGGACTTCCGCGGGTTATCGTATGTCATGGAAAGGTTCACTTTCCCGCGTTTTACTTTCTTGGCGATCTCGGCCCTCAGCTTGTCCTCGAATATCTGGAAATTTTCGGGCAGGCGGGATGATACCTCGAAGAACCTGTGGTTCACGGTCCTTGCCTCTATCTGTATCTTCCCGTTCGGCGTAGCCGTCTCGCCGCGGCCGAAACCCGTCATGCTCTTAAGCAAAGCGCACCCCCCTAGAAATCCATCGCGTTAAAGATGTTCTTGGAAAGGCCCGGGCACTGCTGTTCAAGGTAAAACTTGCTCGTCAATATCTGCGCCTTCAGCAGGCGCTTCATCTCTGCGGCAGACCTGTAATGGAAAGGGTTCATCTCCTTAAGCCGTTCCTTCGACAGGCCCTCGACCTCTACAGGCACCAGGACCTTATCCTTCCATATCGGATGGGGCTCATACTTTACCGCGCCTCTTGCCGCCTGGAATAAAAATAGTTCAGTCTCTTCTATGGTGGGCCCTGTGCCGCCTACCGGCCTTATCTTGCCGCCTATCTCCTCAAATTTTGTCTTAGGTAATTTTACTTTCTTATCGCCGAGTTGCACTTCTACCCAATCGTAGTGCGCGCCGACCCTGCCGGTGGTGCTGATCTGGTAAACCTCGAGCGGGTTATCAGTCTTCTCTCTTTTTTTAATAAAATCGTGGAATCTTTTCACGTGCGCGGCATTCCCTACGCCCATCGTGAAAGGAAGGCAATATCTCGATTCGTATTTCTCCTCGCCCACGCCTTTCCTGCTCTGGGCCGGATGGCCGGTCGTGCGGCCGTCAGCGAGCACCTTTGCCGCAAAAGCGGGATCGCTCAACTTGAGCCAGGCATAATCGGATATATATCCGGGGCTGATGAAGACCGCCATGTTAAGCGGGCCGCTCGAATCGACGCTGCCGTCGTAATAACCGGTATCCTCGATCATCAGGACCGTCCTCGCGTTCTGGTTGGGTTTGCCGTGGTACTGGAAAAGTTTTCCGGCAAAACTTATGTTGCCCTTTTCGTCCCACTCGGTATTCTCGTGCAACGCCCGCGGGGAGGAGACGGCCTTGAACATCGCTTCTTGTCTCTCGTCGAGGTCTTCAGTCTTGGTCCATGCTCCCTTTTCCGGGCTGACCACACAATCCTCGAAGACACCAATAACGTCATCATTCTTTATTACTTGCTCGGTTATATATTTTGAAATGTCGATGCCGAATTTTTCTTTAAAAGCCGGGGCGGTGTGGCTGTTTATGGTATACATTCCGTGAGTCGATTTTCCGCTTCCGGTAAGGCCCCAGAGGGCCATGATTATCCTTTTGCTTTTTCCGTCCGCGCGCTTCGCGGTAAATTCCTTCAGGCTGGCATGCTCACCGGTCCCGCCTTTCCTGTAGACGTGGTATATCCAATGGGAAAGGAAGCCTTTCTTCACCTCTCCCTGGTAAGAGCTCGCGGTAACAATAGTATATGAGTGGTTAGGGAACCTGATCACCCTCAACATTTCATGTCCGCCCGGGACATTGGGGTTTTCAAGATAATGCGGTATACAAAAAAGCGTCGCATCCGGTTCTTTTGCCGGGTCGCCGGCAAAATTCAATTCTTTCCAGCGGTAACCGATGTCGGGGAATTGGGGATCGATGAAAAGGCGGCATTTCATCTCCGCCTTCGAGCCGGGCTGGCCGAGGTTAGCGTCGACCTGGACCATAGGTTTGCATAATATCTGCTCGAGGACGCGCTGCATGAGTTGGGTGTGCTCGAGTCGCAGGTCCTCTTCTTTCTCGACGACAACGGTCCCGGCCGCACTGCGGTTCCAAATATTGGACGTCCATCCCCAACTGTCGTTCTTATAACGGGTACCGTAAGATTTGGCCCTTTCGAAAAGGTCCGTGGGGTTGTTCTGGACGGCGGTTATACCGGCGGCCTCTTTCTTCCTGACTATCTTCTTGAAGATATCGAGGAAACTGTTTACGGTGATCTCTTCGGAGCGGATTATCATTTTTCCCAAACTCTTTTTGTTATATTGGTAAGCGTTACAAATTTGGTGGAATAGAGGTCCACTATAATATCATCCGGCTCGAACCAGAGTTTTATCTCGCGTTCGGCCTCCTCCTCGTTCGAGGAGGTATGTATGACGTTCTCGTAAAGGCCTTTTGTGGTTATGCGGCCGTACGAACCGCGGATGGTGGTCGGGTCGGCCTCTTCGGGATTTGTGGCGCCGGCAAGCTTTCTTACTTTATTTATGGCGTCGTCGCCCCAGTAGACCATGGCCATAACCTTGCGCCTTTCGTGCAGCTCGCCCTGTATGTATTTTACAAGGTCCTCGAAGAACGGCTTGTCCTTCATGTGCTTATAATGTTCTACCGCCAACTCCCTGCTTACCCGGATTATCTTTGCCGCGACGATCTCGAGCTTTGTTTCCGACAACCGCGTAAGGATGTTCCCTGTCAGGGACTTCTTCAGGCCGTCGGGCTTGATCACTACCAAGGTCTTCTGTTCCATTTTAGTATTTCCTTTTTATGTAAACCTAGATTTTATTACATAACTGACCGTTTGTCAACAAGTTGGTTACTTCTTACCGCCGGACTTTTCGAGTTTCTTTTTCGCGCCCTCGTGGTTAGGGTCCCTTTTAAGTGCCTCTCTCCAGAAATCTTTGGCTTCTTCGGTCTTACCGATCGCGGCGCTGACGTTCCCGATATTATAATAAGCCTCGGGGCTTTCCGGGTCAAGCCTTAGGGCCTCTTGGTATTCCTTGAACGCGTCCTTAATCCTGCCTTGTTTATAATAAACGGTGCCCAGGTTTATCCTGGCCTCAAAGAAAGCGGGATACGCCGCAAGGGCCTTTTTATACGCCCCCTCCGCTTCCTTGAAATCCTTATCCTTCTGATAGGCGTTACCTAGCGTAAGCCAATAAGCAGCGTTAGACGGAATTAATTCGGCGGCCTTCTTGTAGAATCCTATGGCTTTCTTCGTCTGGTTGTCGAGGTAAAGGATATTGGCCATAAACCAGTACCCCAGGGGAGAATCCGGTTTAAGCCTTATGGCGTTATTATAAGCCTCGATCGATTCCTTCTTCTTCCCCTGCCAATAAAGCGCGGCTCCGAGATTTATGTAGTCATTGACTGTGTTTACGCCTGCCGGCTCGGCGGCAAGCGCCTTCCTGTATTCCTGTTCCGCCTCCTTATATAAGCCCAAATTGAAATACTCGACGCCTAAATTAGTGCGCAGGCGGGTGCTCAAAGGAGAGAACTTCAGGGTGTATTTGTAAAAAGATACCGGATCCCTCCATATGTAGTTTTGCCTTATGGTCAACGCGCACAGCATGGCCAGGATAACAATTATGAAGCTCGCCGCGCATAACTTTATCGACTTGAAACGGAAAAGAGCTATAAGCGCGGATGAGCCCAAAAGAAAAAATCCGGCGGAAGGGAGATAAAGCCAATGTTCCGCGACGAAAGCATTTATGGGGATGATGTTCAAGACGGGTATTAGCATCAGGATGAACCATCCGAAGCCGAAGAGCGCTTCTCTGTGGCGTTTCCTCGCCAGCCATACAAATACCGCGATAGCGGCTAAAACGGAAAGGGCTAACATGACTCTGTGGTCAAAAAAATAGTGCGGCCTATCGAAAAGAAAGTCGCTTCGTTCCATATGCAATCCTCCCGGGAACAGAAGCAGCTTTATATATGTTAAGATAATAGGCGGGATGAGATAAAAACGTTCTAGCAGCGGCAAAGAACCGCCGGCGGTCAGGGTGCCTTTAATATTAAGTAAGATCGAATGTCTTATAACGCCGTAGATCAACAAGGCTGCAAGGTAGAATGCGTATTTCAGGGATCTTTTGCCCTTAAGCCCGTCCTTCCTGAAACAGGCTTCGTAGAGAATGAACGTTAAAGGAAAGACCGCGGCCGATTCCTTTGAAAAAAGGGCCAATAGAAAGGATAGCACAGAAACCCCGAAATAAAGTTTCTTCTTGTATCCGTCAAAGTCGATATACGTTATAAAGAAATAAAGGGCCAGCAGGCAAAAAAATGCCGCGAGCGGGTCCGCCCTCCCTGAGATATACGTCACTGACTCGGTCTGGACGGGGTGCAATACAAATAATATAGCCGTCAAAAAAGCGAGGAGTTCCCGGCGGAAAACCAGGCGAACGATCCCGAACACAAGCAGCGCGTTACCCAGGTGTATCAGGATATTGGTAATATGGTAACCGAACGGCTCCAATCCCCATTGATGATAATCTAGCGCGAAACTGGTCATCAGGACAGGCCTGTAGAACTTGCCTATCATATCCTGATGATAGACGTTCTCGAAAAAAAGCCTGGGTATATACGCAAGGGACCTTATGTGCAGGTTTGCGGAGACCAGGAATGCGTCATCCCAGATAAAAGGGTTTAACAGCGAATTCAGATATGCGAACCCGCCCAAAACGGCGATGACCGCGGAGAGTAATAAGGTGCGCGAAGTTTCTGTTTTGAATACAAACGGGACGTTCTTCATCAAGGCATCTCTACTTCTACGGAGGTATGGCCGAATTGCTGGAACCTGTCGGTCTTGACCTTTACGTCGCACGGGTTGCAGTGCCCGAAATCGGCGCAATCCCTGAATTTATCCTCTATTTCGAATTCCGGGTCCAGGATGCCGCCGATCTTATTTTTTCCCGCGTAAAGGTCGGCGTGGCACCGGAATACGCTGCCCTCGCTGTCTATCAGCAATTCGGTGGTCCTGCATCTTACCTTCTTCCTGAATTTCCCGTCACAGGCGCCCGGATATTTATATGTCCCGTATAACCGGCCCCTGTGTCCGCCCAAAAATTCCTTGGTGCGGAAATCAATGCCCAGTTTTTTGCATCTCTCCATGGCCTCGAGGACGGCCTTCTCCGTCGCCGGATGCATAACCCCCCATATCCCCACGCTGAATTTCGCTTCCATAAGCTTAAGCGTCTTTTTTATAAGCTCACCGAGCCCCATCTGTTCCGGGTGATAGCTTATCCTTATCGAGGCGTACGGCGACTCTCTCTTGATCCTGTCCGGGCCGACTTTCGCGATAAACTCATCGACGTCGAACTGCAGGTTGGTCAGAAGATCGATGTTGAGCCCGGGCTTCAGGTTATTGGCGATATAATAAAAATCCGGGTGCAGGGTAGGTTCGCCCCCCTGAAGCGTCACCGGAAGGTCCTTCCTTGAAACGATCCTGTTTAATCCGGTGACAAAATCCTTCCCTGAGATGATTTTTCTTTTTATCAGCTTCTGTTCGAAATTATTGATGCAGTAACCGCACTTCAGGTTGCAGGCGAATGTCAAGAATACGGCAATGTAATTGTAGTTATGCGGCATTTTGATCGGTTTCATGGCATCCTGCCGAAAATAACGTGTTTTACGGCCGCTAAAAAACCTGCGATAGCCAGCATCGCGGAATTCCCGATATAATATTTCCCGCCTTTACAGATCACCTGCCCGTTATTTACAAGCCTGACGATCCGCCGCTCGATGACATCTTTAAAATTATAACGCTCCAGGATCTCGCGCAATGAAAGCCCTTGCCGGGCATCTTTTAATTCAATCAGGATGCGTACCCTGCGGGCGGTCTCCCCCATATTTACAAAATGAAAATAGCAATATCCCGACAAAACATATATCGCGATGTTGCTCGCCGATATAAGGTCCGGCCTTATAAGGATAGACACTAAAAATCCGCATGCAAACCCGAGGAAAACGGACCGCAGCAATCCCGTCCCGGGAAAAAACCTGAAAACGGATATCTGGACGAGGACGTTCGCCGCCAGGCCTATAAACGGGATAAAAATATGCGCGCCGTTATCCCCCATTCGCGTCAACCGCCTTTCGGAGCGTTAAGCAATCTGCGGAACCACACAAACACCTCCGCCAGGAAGCGCCCTTTTGAAGTCAGGATATATTTCCCGGAATCGATCCGGATCAAATTATTGTTTAATAGATCTTCGACTCCGGCGGCCACCAGCGTCTCGTCGGTCATAGTCCTGTATAATTCGCTTTTCTCCAGGCCGGACTTGCCGGCTCCGGCGATCTTACGCACTATCACGAGTGAAGGGCTGTCGGCCTCCATCGCCGGATAAGAGACCACGTAAGCGGCCGCCAGGCAACAATACAGGACTATATAATCGATATGGCTTGAAACGCCCTTTAGTGATACAGCGCCCAGGACCAACGTCCAAAAAAATATGTTCGCCAGGATGAATGCCCTGTTCTTCCCCGGCAGGCGGGTTCTCCAAACTGCCAGGTGCACTAATAGGGCGGCGAAAAACGTCAGTAAACCGTAAAATAAGGCGTTCATATGAAATTGATATGCGCCGGGGGTTCCCCTTTGGGTTTTTCAGGGGAGACTTTCCCGTTTTTAACGGCCCACAAAAATTCGTTGACCTTGTGTTGAAGGCATAACGTGCCGCACATCGTCCGGGCGTCGAACTGATCCGAGGAGATCAGGCGTATGACCTCCCAATAGCGTTCGCTCTTCCATATTTCTTTAAATGATTTTTCCGCTATGTTGCCGATATGATATTTTGAATATTTTTCGTTAAATAACATCCCGCATGGAGCCACAAGGCCTGAACCGGAAAACTGCATAATAAAAGGCGGGCCGTAGCAACGGCAATAGTCCCTCTTCCCCTCGCTCAATATTTTAGACCATTTTACGGCGACTTTATAGCCCTCCGCAGAGAATTTCTCAGCCTCCTTTAATACGTCGATACATTTCTGGTATTTTGAATAATCGACGCCGAGGCTCCCCTTTTCATCGTCGCTGCAGTGTTTAAAGATGGTGTAATCGACGCCGAGCTCTTTCCCGAGCCTGGCAAGAGGCATTACCTGATCGGCGAAATCCGGCAAGAATACCATCTGCAGTCCGATCGTGACATCAAGCCCCTTCGCCTTTTTTATCCTTACGCATTCCCGGATGGTCCGGCAGACTTTTTCAAAACATTTCTCGCCGCAACCGTGGATATGCGCATACCTTTTAGGGTCGGCGGCGGATATATTAAACCTTATATAAATAAGCGCGGGCAAGATCTC
The DNA here is from genome assembly GCA_028716565.1 of Candidatus Omnitrophota bacterium. Lineage (NCBI taxonomy): Bacteria > Pseudomonadati > Candidatus Omnitrophota > Candidatus Omnitrophota bacterium. The sequence continues at coordinate 90,818 of JAQUPL010000002.1, read as the reverse complement.
TTCAAGGCACTCTTCCTTGAGCAGATATCCGTTCGTGCCGACAGCCATATCGAGCCCGTTTGCCTTTCCCCTCAGGACAGCGTCGTAAAAATGCGGCGAACAAGTGCTCTCGCCGTCGCTCACGAAGCTTACCGCCTTGACGCCTATCTCGGCCGCGTCATCCAGAAACCTGAATATCACGTCCTTTGTCATCTTCTTTTCGTCGTTGGCCTGCAGCGCACCGTAGCAATAGACGCACCTGTAAGTGCACCTTCTCGTCAACGAACAGTCGATGGTGATAGGCGAGATCCTCTCGCCTTTGAGCCAGGCCTTGAGGCGCTCCTGGTGCCATATCAATTTTTGACCGTCTAGTATCAAGTCTGACATTTAAAATTTCCCGGGATCTCTTATTTCCGGCGGGCTGCCGTCTGCGAATCGCTTGAATAATCCTGTTGCCGTTTTTTATTTTTACTGAAGTAATAATCTCTCACCAATTTCAAATAACCCTTGATGACTTTAAACAGGGACGGGAAATTTATCGCCTTGGAGGAACCGTTTTTCCTTGAGCCGACCTTATAGGGGACCTCTGCAAAGAGATATCCTTTTTTCGCGGCCCTGATCAGTATATCAGTCTGGAAGAAAAAACCGTCGGAGCGTTCGTCTATTCCCCATAAAATAGACCTCCTGTAAAGGACCGTCCCGTTCGTATAGCGGAAATTGACCATGAAAGTCGAATTTATGATAAAACGATAAAGGAGGGAAAGGACGTTCCTGAATATAGGCCTGGCCTCCCTGTTGAAAATGAACGGAATGACGATATCCACCTGCTCGAGGAGCTTATAATAACGGAATGCTTCTTGCGGGTCGTTCTCGTTGTCCCCCGGCAACATGACGATGGCGTCGCCTTTAGCCGAGTCCACCCCTTTCCAGAAGGATGAGCCTATGCCTTTCGGCCTGTCATGATTTATCACGTGGACGCGGGAGGGATACTTTTTCGATTTTTCTTCAGCCAGCGATCTGGTCCGGTCGGCGCTCCCGTCGTCGACGACTATGATTTCACCGTTGATCCCAAAGAGGTCGAACGCCTTCAGCGTGTTCGAGATGGCATCGCATATATTGGCCTCTTCGTTTAAAGCCGGCATTATAACGCTAAGTTTATTTTTTTCGTAATCCATAGGCCTTTCTTGCCGCTTTTGCTATATCTCCCGAATTTTTATAGAACGCTTTTTCCAGTCGATGGCTTGCCGGCGTCGGGGTATCGGGAAGGGCGACTATCTGGACGTCGGCTTTAAGGTATCTCCTTATCCTGTCGTGGATCCGCCCCAGAATTATCTCCGCCGCGCCGCCTGAACGCCACCCCATATCCGCGATAACTAACCTGCCGGTCTTCTTTACCGAATCTACGACTATCTTTTCGTCAAAAGGCACGAGAGACCTCGGGTCTATTATTTCTATATCTATGCCGCCGTCTTTGAGTTCCTTGGCGGCCTCGACGGCTTCGTTCACCATCAATGAAACAGCTACTACGGTCACGTCTTTACCGGTCCGCCTGACAACGCCTTTCCCTATCGGTACAAGATATTCCTTTTTCGGGACTCCGCCCTTCACATCGTAAAGCCAGCGGTGTTCGATAAAAATTACAGGGTTCCCGTCGGCTATGCTTGAAAGCAGCAGCCCTTTGGCGTCATATGCCGAACTTGGCGCGACGACTTTTATGCCGGGCATCTGCATGAACATCGCCTGCAGGCTTTGGGAATGCTGTGCGGCCGAGCCCCATCCCCTGCCGATGACCGCACGTATGACCAGCGGGACATGGCTCCTCCCGCCCGACATATAACATAATTTCGCGGCGTGGTTCAATATCTGGTCGAAAGAGAGGGGAAGAAAGTCCATCCTCATATGGACCAGGACCGGCCTCATCCCGGCCAGGGCCGCTCCCACTGCGAAACCGGTCAGCCCGTTTTCGGCGATCGGCGTATCTAAGACCCTTGATGGGAATTCTTCGCGCAACCCGGCCGTCGAGCCGAAGACCCCGGCGGGATCATCCACGCCCTCGCCCATGATAAAAACCCCGGGATCCCTTTTAAGGGCCTGGCCCAGGGCCTCCCTTAACGCATCCCTGTAGCTTAAGACCCTTCCTGCGGCATTTTTATCCGGGGAGCGTGAACTTATAGTCCGCTCGACCGCCACTTCAGTCCAGGGCACGGCTATCCCTTCCAGTAAACATCTTCATAGAGTTCCCCTGTATTCGGAAAACGGCTTCTCTTGGCAAAATTCTCCGCCTTTGATATCTCTCTTTCGATCTTAACGCGCATCTTCTCGGCCCCGGACCCGGTCAATAACCCTTTTCTCGATAACTTATCTTCGAGTCTCTTCACCGGACACTTCCTGACCCAGCCATCCAGCTCATACTTGGGGCGGCAACCTTTTTCAAAATCGCAATCCGGCCCGACATGCCCCTTCCAACGGTAAGTCCGGCATTCCATAAGATACGGCCCAGAGCCTTTCCTTATCTTTTCGATCAGGCCCTTAGAAAGATCGAATACTTCTACTGCGTCGTTGCCGTCGCAGCGAAAACCCTTTATTCCGAATATCCCGCCCCTTTTAAATATGTTATCCACCGGCTGCCTTGCTTTCTGCGGGGAATTTGTGGCATAGAAATTGTTCTCGCAAACGAACAAGACCGGTAATTTTTTCAGTGCGGAGAAATTAAGGCTTTCGTAGAACGCTCCTTCGTCTACCGCTCCGTCGCCGAAGAAGACGACCGCGATATTCCTGCTCTTCCTGAATTTTAAACTTAATGCCGCGCCTACCGCGACCGGGATGTTCCCGCCGACGATGGCCGAGGTCGCGAGGATGCCTCTATCCGGATCCGAGAGGTGCATGGAACCGCTCTTCCCTTTGCAACACCCCGTCCGCTTCCCGTAAAGCTCGGCCAGGATAGAAGACATGCTCATGCCCTTCGCCAGGCAATGGCCGTGACAGCGATGATTTGTAAAAACATAATCTTTGTCTGTCAGGTTACGGCAGACGCCGGCTGCGACAGCCTCCTGGCCCACGCATAGGTGGACCGGCGTCTTCATTTCCTGCCCGGGATATGAACGGATGACCCTCTCCTCGAAAAGACGAATCCTGAGCATCGTCTCATATATCTGTATCAGGTCGCGGCCTCTGCCCTGTCTTGCCATCTTCACCTTAAATGAAATTTACGTGCGGTCCGGGATTGCTCAATTCCCAGAGGTAACTGTTGATTTTGTCCAGCCGGCAGGCCCGGCGGCATTTCTCGACGTCCGTCTTTGAGCTAATCTTTGCCATTACGGCTCTCCTGCGCCTGCCTTTGATTATATCCTCAAAACTGTTCTTATAAATATTGCCGAAACTGTATCCCTTTTTCCCCAGAAAAGCGCTGCAGGCGTATACTTCCCCGTTCGCGTCGATATAAGCCCAGAACGGGAGCCCCAGGCAGCGCGCGTATTCCTTTCCAGATCTCAATCTTTTCATCGTCTCGTCCCTGAACGATATTTTAAACCTGTCGTCCTCAAGGCCGCGCAGTTTTTCATATAGTGAAATATGGTCTTTATGCCTGAATCCGGGATTTATGCGCGACCCGCTTAAGGGATGCTGGGAATAAGGCTTGACCGTCAAATAATCGACGCCTGTCTTTTTTAATATCCGCGCGAGGGCAGCGACCTCTTTGACGTTGCCCGGTATCAACAATAATTGGACGCCTATGGTCGTCTTTAGCTTTCCATTCCTTTTTATCTTCACCGCTTCGCGGAGGTTCTCCATCACTTTGTAAAAATCCTCTTTCCTTGTGCGGTGTATTTTGGAATAGGTCCCGGCCGTGCCCGCGTTAAGGCTTATCCTGATCCAGGTAAGGTATTTTAAGATCTTTCGTGAAATTTCCTTATTGAGAAGGGCCCCGTTCGTCGTGACGGCGACATCTATCCCCCGGCCTTTCGTGTATTTTATTATCTCGCATATGTCCTTATAGAGCAGCGGCTCCCCTTCTCCCGCATACATCACGCTCTTGACGCCGAGCCCGCCTGCCTGCCTGACCGTTTTCTTCAAGACATTCAGATCCAGGAACCTGGCTTTATACCCCAGGTAGTCGACCGCGCAAAAGACGCACCTGTGGTTGCAGGCGCCCGAAGGAGCGATCTCCAGATATATCGGGCTTACCTGCTTGCCTTTCAGCCAGTCATCGACCCTCCCGATATGGAACATCAATTTATGTCCGTCTATCCTGAAACGGTCTTCCACGCTATCTCCTCTTGGCCGGGAGCATCTTTACGATCTCTTCCTTTACCGCTTCCGGCGTGATATATTCCATGCAATTGACCTTTTGGACGCATACGGAATTGAGGCACGGCGCGCATTTATACGGCGACTTCGGCATAAGCTTTACCCCTCTTTCGTAAAGACAGACTTCTTTCGAAGAGCTGGGCCCGAAAAGCGCGATCATCTTCTTTCTTAGGGCAATCGCCAGATGCATCCCCAGGCTGTCATTGGTAACGATAAGCCGGCAAGAATTTATCCAATCCATATATTCGTCGAGATCGCCGAGCCCCTTCTGCCAGCAGACGCTGTATTTGCCTTTTAATAATTTCCCGAGCTTCTGCCAGTTCCTTTTGGGCCATGCCTTATTCGGCCATTTATCCCCCACGACCCAATTAAAGCCTATATCATATTTTACCTTAGAACGCGGCTTATACCCAAGTATATATTTTTCGCCCTCGGACCATCTCTTTCCTATCATCGAAGCGAGTGCGTCCTGCCAAAACTTTAAGTTCTCTTTTTTCTTCTCAAGGTCAAGGCACAGGCTTAATACCATCTCCGCGCCGTTATGCGCCTGCGCGGCGCCTTTTGCCGGGTCAAACCTGAACCCGAACCTCTTCCGCGCGTTCACCGAATCTGAAAGCGCGCAGATGGCCGGCCCTTTTTCGAGATTGATCACCGTATCGAACCGCTCGCGCTGAAGCTGTAACACCGACTCGGGCCCGAAAATAAGTATCCTTTTTATGCGGGGATTGCCGTCAAGCAGAGGATAGGCCTTCTCGTCCACAAGCCAGGTAACGTCTCTACCTTTAAAATAATTCAAGATGACGGTCGTCCTCAGGACATCTCCCAGGCTCGTGGTCGTGCCTATCTCCTGGTCAAGGGTCTCCGAATAACCTAATTTTATGATCAATACCTTATTTGGCATCTGCCTTCTCCGTTTGGTCAAGGTCTTTCTCGAAGACGAACGGGCCGAAGCTGATTCCATAATCTCCTTTGTCCAGCCCCGAGGGGATCAGTATGTAATTGTGCTCCTTTACGATCTGGCCCGGTTTCCATTCGTCCCGCAGGTATGCCCTGTAACCAAACATGTGCTCGTTCCTGAACCTGGCGTTGCCGTTGGCGTCCGAGAACTGGATGAAAAATCCCTCGGGCCTGCTATTGCCTTTTATCCTCTTCCAGTAATATACCATATGCAACAGCCCGCTGCCCGGCGCGTCGTCATCTACGATATCATAGCCCAGGAAGACGATCTCTTTGTTCAGGTCCACGTTCATCGGGTACTGTATCTTGGGATTGATGACCGCCTCGCAGAGCCTTGGGCCCTTATCACTGCCCTTTCCGAACAGGACGGTGTCATTAAAGGCCCTTACAACCCTCCAGTCCCCGGCTTCTAGGAAAGAGCGGATGTTGCCCGGGGCGGATGGCGGGAAGAAGGCTGCTATCATAAGAGGCTCGTTGAAATCTATGAGCGCATATTGAAGGTTCTCCGGCGGTTCGTATTTCACATTCGTATACATCTTGTGCCCGGTCGACACAAAATGCATCGAATAGAGATCGTGCCTGTTAGATAGCTTGGGCAAAAACTGAAAAGTCGCTATCGCGGAAGTATCACCCGGTATCGCCTTGACCAGTTTTTCTTTTTCCCTGCTATAATCCCCGGCTTGATACCGGGACACATGCCACGCTAAGTTAAATTGCGGGGCCTGTAAATATATGCCTGAAAAAACAACGAACCCCAAAAAACAGAATAACAGCTTCGCCTGATGTCCGGCAATGGGCCCATAGCGCGCCAGTTTATTAAGCCCGCATATAACCGAAAAAAATATGAAAGGGATCATTATCGCGGTGTAGTGGAAATAGATCGACGCGACAGTTACCGGCGAAGCCAGCAAATTCTGCATCAGGATCGGGATAATGACCAGCAAAGGCAGCGGGCTTAATAAACCCAAAAATCCGACCGGCAAAAACAGTTGGATAAGATACAGTATTTTCCTGGGGGTAAATGCGTACGCCGCAACCCCTATCGGGTGCAGGATCATCGTCTTAACCATTTCGGCCAGGTTGGTACCCAGGTGCCTGTAATGGGAACCGAATATAAAACCTCCGGGATATAAATCCGCGTCTTTCGCGAAGTACGGGATTATCATTTTCACCGATACTAAAAACCAGATAGCGCCGGCTAATAAGGGCACAAAAACCCACTTCCCCTGCTTTCTTCGCGCCATCGCGTATATGCCCATCATGAATACGATCAGGCTTGCGTTTTCTTTGCAGAGCAACGTCAAGAATATGCAAATGAGGAATCTTTTAAAATTACCTTTTTCAAAATAATACAAAGCGAAGAAAAGAAAAAAGATCTCGTATGTGTCAAAATGTGTCTCAAAAAGATTGGCGAAACCCAGCGCGGGATATAACAGGTAGGCCAGGACCACGGCCAGTGAAAAGGTCTTGTTCAGCCTGGTCCCTGCCAAAAGATACAGCGGGTATGCCGCTAATCCCAGGAACGCGCTTTGCAAAAACAGGATCGTCAACGGGCTCTGGAAAACCGCATATATCGGCATGATCAAAAACATTATCAGGTACAGATGAGCCCCGAAAATCACCTCTTCCAAAAACGGGAAATACAGCAGTTTGCCGTGGACGCTGTTCCAAAAGACGACCGCATCGCTGGCTAAATCCCAATCTGTATAATTAAAAGACTGGTATTTTAAGAAACACAGGCATCCGAAGGCCAGGATATAAGCCAAAATAGATGCCCATACCAGGCGATCCGCGAACTTCAGGCAAAACGCGTCTATCCTCTTCATAGGCCTCTCCTGTATTCCCAAAGGTAAAATGTCGTCTTCCATAAGCTAAGTTTCCTCTCCTCCTTGAACCTGATAAAAGTACCCAACAGCCAGAAAAGCAGGAACAACTGCTTACACTTGATCTTTTTTGCGAGATATATCAAAAACGGTTTCGCCCGGGGAAACCGCACGCAGAGATGGGCCACCTTATGGATGTTAAGCAGGGCTTCCTTGTTATCCAGGGACAGCACTGAATCCTGAATGAACGAATTCGGCATATCGTCGAAAGAATAATCTTTTTTCAGCAACCCCTTATCTATGCAATACTGAGCCAAGGCAGTCTTGGGAAACGGCAAAAAGACCGCCGTAAACATATAATCGGTCCCGCCGGCGATATTTAAATCTATTGTCGATACCGCATCATCGACCGTTTCGCCCGGCAAACAGAACATATTCGAAGTCTGCACTTTGATCCCGGCCTTCCTGATAATGCCCACGCCGTCAAATATGCGTTTATTACTGATGTTTTTCTTGAGAATTTCCCTGCGCAATTGTTCATTTCCCGTTTCGACGCCAAAACTTACGGTATGACACCCGGATCCGGCGAGAAGGCCGGCAAGGCGTTCCGTTATCAGGTCAATCCGGGCCGTGCATATATAGGGAAGGCTGACTTCTTTCCTATACAAAGGGCTGAATGCTTCGAGCCAGCGGATATCCGCGGCAAAAAGGTCGTCGGCAAAAAACAGCGAGGTGGTGGGGTATTCGGCAACGACGCGTTTTATCTCCTCGACGAAATGTTGCGGCGATTTTCTCCGTATATATTCCCCCTTGCCCTTGAAAACCTCCATAATATAGCTATTCGCGCAAAAAGAACACAAAAACGGGCATCCGCGCGAAGACATAAAAACCTTTAAAGCGAGCTTGCCGAGTTCGGGATATTTTTCATAGTATAGGTGCCGGTCCTCAAAAAACGAATCCAGCTCCCGGGTTATGGGCGCGACGTCCTGCATTACGGGATTCCCGCCTTCTTTATAAAAGATCCCGGGGATGCCAGCGGCCGATTTCTTCTGCGCGATGCGGTCTACGAGTTCTGCAAACGAAGATTCCCCTTCCCCGCAGCATACATAATCGACGCCGGACAGCGCCAAGATCTCTTCCGGATACAGGATAGAATGAACGCCGCCGACGGCTATGGGCACAGCGGGCATTTGCCTCTTTAATCCGGCGGATAGCTTCCTGAGCCAGTTGTGCTCTGATGACAACGCGGAAAAGGCGATCAAATCCGGTTTAGTTTTATTTAATGCGGAAACAGCGTCTTTTTCGCAAACGTCTATTACGATATCCGTTTCGTGTCCGCGCTTCTTTAGCTGCCCGGAGACCGCCATGACCCCAAAATACGGGAACATCTGCTTCTGGACAAAACAGACCTTCATTCAGCGTCCTTCCGGCTATTAATTGCCGTGTACTTCGCCGCGCCGTTTAAACGACGCGAGGATGAGCGCGATCGCCGCCGTAATGATCCCCGCAAAATAACATAATAAGGCGATCCTGTAAAGCCTGGGGTCATATATAAAATATACGATATGGCCGCCTTTTTCGATGATGGCGGATTTAAACGCCATATTGGCCCTATAAACCTTGTTTTCCTTGCCGTCTACAAAAACTCTCCACGACCTATCGTATCCGTCGCTGTAATAAAGAAAGGCGTCCTCTTCGGAATTTACTTGCAGGAGTATGCTGTTTGGGCCGAATTCCAAAAGCCTTATCGCCCCGTTCCCGATATTGGCATTGCCCATTTTTTTCGGTGAAATTTTCAGGTTCATGAATCTTGCGGGCGGGTCTTCCTCGATAAACATTACGCCGTTCATTGACTTATCGTCTAATTTTTTGCATTCCTCTATCTGGCGGTCGACAGGTAAAACGGCGGCGCCTTTTACGAGCTTTATTTTCGGGGCGGTCACTCCCATAAAAACTTTCTTTACCTCCGCCGGGATTTGACCGTTATTCGCGAAATTATAAAAATCTTTCATTTCATAAAAGTGCGTCGTTAGCCACGGTACCCTCGGGCTCACGGCGGCAAACCTTCTCTGCAGCGCCGGGGCGAAACCCAAAAAGGGATATTTCGGCCGTATGGCGGTTATCCTGTAATTGCTGTATGGGGCCTTTTCCTTGGGCCACAAAGACATGTCTACCCTTTGCGTGGTCGTGAACCCGTACATCACCAGATTAAAAACGAGAAGGTCGATAAGGATCAAGGAGATTAGCGTGAAATATTTAAACTTTAAGCCCGCTTTCGGCTTTCCTATAACATAAAAAACTACCGCTATGGAAACGATGAATAAAAGGGCGCCATAATAAGACCTGCAAAATATCGATGTCAGCATCGCGGCTAGATCCTGGCCTGCTATCAAAGATAATTCTTTATAACGTTCGGGAAATTCCTGTAACGGGGCAGCATAATTCTCCAGCACATAACGGGTGATAAAAAAGGCTGCCGCACCGATGACGGCCGCGATCAATAAAAACCGTTTTTCGTAACGTTTTAACGCCGAGTTTTCCGCCAGTCCTAATACCACGTCTACGCCGAGACACGTGAAATAAACCAGGCAAAAAATAAAAAATGTGCCGAAGATGTGGGTATTTCTCACTATATTAAAGAACGGGATGAAGTCCAACAAGAATTTCGACACAAGGAACCTGGGACCCAGCATCAATAGCGCCGTTATGCATAAAGTGGCGGCGAAACCGACTCTGTACCTTTGCCGGGAATACAATAAGCCTACTATAGCGAAAAAAAGAGGGATCAGGCCGATGTACAAAAACGACTCCGACATGGGGATCGAATTAAAATAAAGCTGCTCAAAATGCAACGCGAAAGAATACGGCGCAAATAAAGTAAAAAAATCGGCCGGAAGGGAATTTGCCGCCATCGGGGCTTCGAAGAGCCTCACGGACGGTACGGTATCTTTGACATATGCCAAAAAAGCCGGTATTAAATTGGCCGACAACAGTAAAAATATGGCGATGGCCGCAAAGGCAATCCCGCGCTTTTCCATAAAACCGCCGCCCTTCGGGAACGCGAGGCCTTTTGACAAAAAAACAGACGCTAGCAATACGGCGACGGACGATAGGATATACACCGCGTGATACCCCGAATAGACCGTGACTCCCCAGAAAAGGGCCAGCCACAAAAGCAATACGGGGTCCTTTTTTTCTAAAAACTTGAAAGTGAGGAAAACTATCCAGGGAAGCTGGTAAAAACAGAGTATAAGGCCGTGCTGCTTCAGGTACGAGCTGTAAAGCACCGAAAAGGAGAGGGTTATAAAAGCGGCGAAAGCGCTGAATTTGTATTTTGCCACCAGCCTGAAAAAAAAGTAACTTCCGGAAATGAAGATCAGGTAGCGGACCAGTAGATCGTAATGATAAACCGTCAACGTATTCACCCTAAGTAATTTCCCGGCAAATATCAAAAACAACGTGGAAGGATCCCACAAATGAAGGACGTTTATGTTTAAAAAGAATATTTCGCCGCAATTCATATACGGGTTCCAGAGAGGCAAGACCCCCCCCTGAAGGCAATCGGCAAAATACGAAAAAACGCCATACCATACGATGCTGTCGTGGCTGACCATGCGCTTGCCGGTAACCCATAGGTTCCATTGCAGGACGATCACGCCAAGCAAAACCGCCGCCACGGCCAAAGTTTCTTTGGCTCTTCCGCTTATTTTCATGTGTATATTTTCACCAATGAGTTCAATAAGCTCCATCCCAGCCTGATAAGACAACGCCATTCTTTAAAGCTTAAATACCACCGCGAGGGAAGATAAAACCAGCCGGCGGGGCCTATTCTCTTGGTCAGCAATCTAAAAACCCTTTTGGGCCTGAGCGAAAAAAGCAGGTTTGCCCTGATGATGTCCTTCTTCAGTTCTTTCTCGTCGCAACCTTTTGGCACATAAGGCAGCTTCGACTCCGTCATGGAGTCCTGGACCAACGACGCGCAGGCATTCAGATTAGTCCATCCCTCTTCCACAAACAGGCGCCCCTCCTCTTTCGCTATCTCGTATAATCTCGTGCCCGGATAAGGGGTCGCGTTATTAAACCGGACATAATCCAGGTCCAGCTTCTTGGCTAACTCGTAAGCCTGCCACCTCTCCTCTCTTGTTTCCGTCGGCAGGCCAAAAATGAAAGTCCCGGAGACCTTGAAGTCATGTTTCTTCGCCAGTTTTACCGCGGCTATATTTTCAGCTACCGTCTCTTTCTTGTTCAACATTACCATAAGCCTCTCCGAGGCCGTTTCCAGGCCGTAATTTACCACCCGGAACCCTGCTTTTTTCAACAATGTTAAAATTTCGTCGTCGACCGCGTCGGCCCTCGTCTGGCAATCGAAGGTCGCCTTCCTGTGGAATCCGCTCTTTATCATCAGCTCGCATAGGCGGGATATCCTTTGTTTGTTCGCGGTAAAGTTGTCGTCGACGAAATTAATGTGCGTCTGCCCGTACTTATTAATAAGAAGGCCTATCTCTTCTATTACGGTCTTTTCCGGCACATAACGGAACTTCTGGCCTGATATCGCCCTCTGGCTGCAAAATATGCAATCATAAGGACAGCCTCTTGAGCTGGCTATGAAACCGAAATTATACTTTCCGAGGTACTTCTCGAAAAGGTGATAGGGAAAAACGGGGAAGTCATCCAGGTCGGGCAGATCTGCCGGCGGGTTATGTACCGGTTTGCCGCCGTCTTTATAAGACAGTCCTCTTATCCGCGAATGATCACCATTGTTTTTTACGGCGTCATACAACTCGAGCAGGATCTTCTCCGCTTCCCCTCTTACAGCAAAATCAACCGCCCGGTTCGCAAGCGCCTCTTCCGCAAGAACGGTCGGGTGTATGCCGCCCAGAACGATCACCGAATCCGGATACCAGGTTTTTATCCTGTTTGAAATATCATAACTTCTTTTTGCGCAAGCGGTTAAAGTCGATATTCCGAAGATATACGGCCGAGAAACCCTTTCGAGCGCATTATCTATTAATTCTTTAGACAGGGGTTCGATGTGTTCGTCTATTATCTCTACCTTCCTGCCGTGCTGCAGGAGATAAGCGGCAAGACAACCCACGCCGATAGGGACGCTGAGCGGGACGTACCTCTCAAATATCCCGAATTTCGTTGATTTTGGATTTATTAAAATCATGTGGTATAATATTATACACTATTTTGAGCTTGGTGAGTATACTTAATGCTATGAGAAAGCGGGTATATACATAATGGTCGCCGGTAAGCCGAAATGGGGCATCTTGACATCTGCTGTCATAGCGTTCTTCGCGGCCCTTTCTCTTATTAACTGGCAAAAGCTCCCGTTCTTCCTCGATATATACTATCATATCAATGTAATGCGGGGTTTTGATACGGCCGGCGGGATAGTTAACCATGCTTTTTGGGAGTTAGCGCCTGCCGGCAATATACACCTCTACCCTCCGCTCTTCCACCTCTTATTGCTGGTCCCGTATAGGCTGGGGCTCGACATACTCTTCATAGCCAGGCTTTTCTCGGCATTGTCATTCGTGTCCCTCCTGGCTACGCTTTCCTTCGTCACCAACAGGCTCTTTTCGCCGAAAACAGGTTTCTTCGTAGCTGTCGCCGCGGCAATCCCTTTTACGTTCTTCCTGAAATTAACGATCACTATACCCGTAACCCTGTCGTTGATATTCATCCTGCTGGCGTTCTATGCGTTCGAGGAAAACAGGAAGTTGGCCTGCCCGATGCTTATCGCGTGCGCTTTTTACACCCACCTCGGCATGCCCTGGCTGGGCCTTCTGGCATTCATTATCTACGGACTGGCGAGAAGAGATGTCCTGATGCGGGTGCTGAAAACCGTCCTTTTCTCGCTGGCGCTGTCTGCGCCGGTGATAATACACGTCCTGGCAAATATAAACATGCTTGAAAACCCGCTCGGTATAAAAGTCGCCGAAAACGACCTGCTCGAGTTTTATCCCCTCATATATTTATTCGCGGTTCTGGGCCTCGGCAGGCTCGCGGACAGGCAATTCAGGGCCCGCGGCCTTTTTCTTATCGCGCTATTGCTTGCTCTCCTGCCCCTTGCGATTAATTATAGGTTCAGGTTTTTAAGCGGGGAAGGCCTCCTGCCGGTCATCTTCTTCGCGGGGGCGGGATTGGAAAAAATTTACGGGATGCTGGAAAGGTTCCTGTCAGGGAAAAACACCGGGGCGCGCATGGCGCTCTTTTATTCGGCCTCCCTGCTGATCTTCATAAATATCTTCTCGCCTACTATATCGTCGTACCCGGATCCGGAACTAGGTAAGAATATATCTGCGGTATTTTTGCCCGACTCCACGGCCGACAACCTTATCCCTCCGTTAAAAAGACACACAAGGCCCTTAGAGATAAACCTGGTCGACGCGGAGGCAAAGGACTGGATAAAGATCATAGAGAAGAATACGGCCCCGGACGATATAATCTGCTCCAACTGGGCTTATATCGGGGCGATGGCCTCGGCGATGACCGGACGCCCGAACGCGGCCCAGACATTCTTCGAGATAAAAAGGCCTGATATCCCGATCAATGAATTCGGTTCGTCGAAATCGGCTGTTTGGTTAAGGGAGATGGATGGGAATTACGATATGGCCGCATTAAAGATAGCCTCGGATAAATACAAATTCAGGTTGATAGCAGAGACGGATAAAGCGAAGATACTTCTGAGGGGCGGGACTTTTAAATCTGTGCCCGTAAAACCGGTCGTCAAGACCTGGGCCGTGTTTTTAATATTATGCGGCGCTTTCCTGGTTATCCTCTATGACCTGGCGCGCCCGCGGAGCAAGTTCAGCAGCCTCTCCAGGTCGTCGTTTGAATAATACTCGATAAGGATCTTTCCGCGCTTGTTATTATGCAGGAGGGTCACCTTTGTCCCGAGTATCCTCTGCAGCTCTTCCTCGACCGTGCGGACTTCTGTCGAATGCTTCCTCGGCCTCGCCGGACGCGCTCTCCCGACGATCTTACGCTTGACAAAATATTCCGCTTCCCTGACCGAGAGGCCGCGCCTTACTATCTTTAAGCAGAGTTCCAACTGCGATTGTTCGGAATCGAGCATCAATATAGCCTTGGCGTGGCCCATCGAGATCCTTCCGAGATATATCTCTTCTTTTATCTTGTCCGGGAGCCTCAAGAGCCTCAGCGTATTCGAGACCGACGCCCTGTTCCTGCCCACTTTCTCGGATATCTGTTCTTGCGTAAAAGAAAACTCCTCGGAAAGCCTCTGGTACGCTTTCGCTTCCTCGATCGGGTTCAGGTTGTCGCGCTGGATATTCTCAATAAGTGCTATCTCGAGCGCCTCGTCGTCCTTCACGTCTTTTATTATCGCCGGGATAAGTTCCATCCCCGATTCTTTCGCGGCCCTCAACCGCCTCTCTCCGGCGATCAATTCATATCCGTCGCCTTTCGGGCGCACGATGACCGGCTGTATTACGCCCTTCTCTTTTATCGAGAGCGCCAGCTCTTTAAGCTTATCCGGGTCGAAGACCTCCCTCGGCTGGAACCTGCCGGGGATGATCTCGCCGATCTTTAACTGGACCGCTCCCCTGCTTTCGGATCTCTGCGGGACGTCGTCCGGGATTAAGGCTTTAAGCCCCTTGCCTAATACTCTCTTCTCCATCAGGGATCTCCTTTTCTGGCTTTGTGTTCAGTTCGAGCGGAAAATCTATCTTTAAAAATTCCTTCGCGAATTCGTAATAACTGCGCGCGCCCTGTGAATGCTTGTCATACATTACGATAGGCACCCCGAAGCCGGGCGCCTCCCCTAATTTCACGGAACGCGGTATGATTGTTTTATATACCTTCTCGCCGAAGTAGTTCCTCGCTTCTTTTATGACCTCGTCGGTAAGCTTTGTCCTGAAGTCAGCCATTGTAAGAAGGATGCCCTCTATCTCGAGGGACGGATTCAGGTTCTGCCTGACGAGATTGATGGTGCTGAGCAATTGAGATAACCCCTCGAGCGCATAGTATTCACATTGCAGCGGTATCAGGGCGGACTTTGATGCAGTCAGCGCGTTTATCGTCAATAGTCCAAGACTAGGCGGAGCATCTAGGATTATATAATCGAATGAAGGCCTTATGTGCTCAAGCGCTTGTTTTAAATGGAACTCGCGGCTTTCCGAATTGACAAGCTCAACCTCCATCCCCGTAAGATGAACATTCGAAGGGATGATATATAAGTTTGTAAGTTTAGTATTTACAATTACTTGTGAAATTTCTTTTCCGTTGATAAGGACGTCATAAATGGATTCTTTGACTTGTTTTTTATCGATACCGAGTCCTGAGGTGGCATTGGCCTGGGGATCACAATCGACGACTAAAACATTGCGTCCTGCCAACGCGATGAATGAGGCGAGGTTTATGGCTGTGGTAGTTTTACCGACGCCGCCCTTCTGATTGCAGACAGAGATTATCTTTGCCATTGTTCCACGTGGAACATTTTAACAGAGCCGGATTTTTTGTCAAGATTTTCTTTTATGAAGGGCTTCTATATAGACGTAAAGAAGCGATATATCGCACGGCGAAATTCCTGATATCCTTGAGGCCTGGCCGACAGACCCTGGATTTATCTTGTCGAGTTTTTCCTGGGCTTCTTTCCGCAGGCCTTTGATGCTCTTGAAATCTATCGTCGAAGGGATCGTTACCTGCTCGAGTTTCTTGAACTTTTCGGCCTCGCGGACCTGCCTATTGATATAGCCTTCGTATTTTACCTCCAGCTCGGCCTGTTTCCTGATCTCTGCGGGATACGAAGATATCTCGCCGGGACGCTTTCGCTTTAAGGCGACCACCCCGGCCTCGATCATCTTCTTTTTCTCGATCAGCGCCTTATATTGCGGTTCCGGTATAAGGCCTAACTCATGACCATAACCCATAAGCCGTACGTCGGCATTGTCATGGCGCAGCAGAAGTCTATATTCCGCGCGGGAGGTAAACATGCGGTATGGCTCGTTTGTGCCTTTCGTCACCAGGTCATCAATTAATACGCCTATGTAAGCTTCCGACCGTTTCAGGACAAAAGGCCCTTTGCCTTTAATTTTTTGCGCGGCGTTGATCCCGGCAATAAGGCCCTGGCCGGCGGCTTCTTCGTATCCGGAAGTGCCATTGATCTGTCCGGCAAAGTAAAGTCCATCTATAAGCTTTGTCTCAAGCGTAGGTTTAAGCTGGGTGGGAGGGCAGAAGTCGTATTCAATGGCGTAGCCAAAATGGGCCACTTCGCAATGCTCTAACCCTTTGATGGTCCTTAACATAGATAACTGGACATCCTCGGGGAGGCTCGTGGAAACCCCGTTAGGATATATCTCATCGGAATCCAGCCCCTCCGGCTCAAGGAATATCTGGTGGCGCTCTTTGTCTTTAAATCTTACGACTTTGTCTTCGATTGACGGGCAGTAGCGAGGGCCGACTCCTTTGATCTTCCCGCTGTAAAGCGGTGAGCGGTCAAGGTTGCCTAGGATGAACTTGTGGGTCTCGTGGTTTGTATAAGTAATATAGCAAGGGACCTGCCGCTGCTCTATTCTTTCGGTAGAAAATGAGAAGGGTGTCGGCTCCGGATCGCCATCCTGGATCTCTGTTTTGGAGAAGTCTATAGACCCTTTCTTTAGCCTGGCGGGGGTCCCTGTCTTAAGTCTTTTTATTTCAAATCCTAACGAACGTAATGAGTCCGATAACCTGGCAGCCGGAGGCTCCCCGATCCTGCCTGCAGGGAAGGTTGTCATCCCTATGTGTATCAGTCCGTTCAGGAATGTGCCTGTTGTGATAATAACTGCCTTGGCGCCATACCGCACACCTGATTGGCAAAGGACGCCTGCAGCTTTTCCGCTCGAGGTAATTATCTCCTCAACGGTCTCTTGCTTTAAGTCTAGATTGTCCTGGCCTTCGAGGACCTTTTTCATCGTCAGCCGGTAAAGTTTTTTATCTGCCTGGGCACGGGGTGCCTGGACAGCCGGGCCTTTTTTGGTATTAAGAAGCCGGAACTGGATACCGGTCTTATCAGCCACTTTTGCCATCTCGCCGCCCAGCGCATCGATCTCCCGGACGATATGGCCTTTGGCAAGTCCGCCTATGGCGGGGTTGCAGGACATTTGGGCTATGGTATCCGGGTCCATGGTCAATAGAAGGCATTTTAAGCCCATCCTGGCCGCGCAGAGGGCAGCTTCGCAGCCTGCATGGCCTCCGCCTACCACTATGACATCATAGTCCTTAGAATAAGGTATTCCCGGCATTTTGGGTGCTTCCGGATCAAGCTTTGTGGTGTGTTTGGTGGGTTTCTTCTTTTAAGGTTACCTTGACCTTGGCCAGTTTCAGGCCTTCCATACCAAAGAGGCCCCGGTGGCCTTCGGAGAGTACCTTAACGTGGACCTTGTCGCGGCTAACCCCAAGCTTCTGCAGCGCCAGGTGAATAGCTTCTTTCGTGGTCTTTCCTTCGGCTTCAATAGACTTCATATGCCCTTTAACTTTCGGAATGTTCCACGTGGAACATTTCCTTTTTAAGGAAGAGCTCCTGCTCGGTAATCGTCAAAACGGTATTGGTGAGCCAGTACATTACCAGGCCTGAAGGAAGATGATAAAACAAAAAACCAAAAATAATTGGCATCATGACCGCCATCATCTTCTGCTGCTGGGCCATCTGGTCATTAGACGAGGAGGGCGGGGCAGAAAGTTTCTGCTGGAAGAACATAGCTATGGCCATCAATAAGGGTAAAATATTTAAGTCTGTTCCTATCAATAAGATAGGAGTTTTAAATACGACGAGCCTGTCCGGCTGAGAGAGATCTTTTATCCAAAGGAAGGGGGCGCCGCGTAACTCTATCGACCGCATAAGGACCTGATAGAGGGCAAAGAAGACCGGCATCTGTAAGATCAACGGCAGGCAACCGCTCATCGGGTTTATCTTATATTTCTTATAGAGCTCCATTACTTCCCTGTTGAGTTTCTGGGGATCCCCTTTATGCGCCTTTTTCAGTGCTTCCATTTTCGGCTGGAGAGCCTGCATTTGTTTCATCGACTTTATCCCCTTGAAAGTCAGGGGGAAAAGCAGGATATTGATCAAAACGGTAAGGAATATTATAGACATGCCCCAGTTTTTGACCACCTTATGGATATGGTCAAGTATAACAAATAATACGCGCCCTATACCGCCCGTAAAACCCAAATAAACCGAATCCTCTATGCCTAGCTTTAGGCTCTTCATATTATTATAAACGTTGGGTCCGGCGTATAAGATAAACTCATGGGTAACCGATGAATTCGGGGTGACCGTAAAATTGTCCGAACCTATCTGCGTTTGTAAGCTATTGTCCGGCAATTTGTTAGAAGAAACCGCTTTAAAAGAAACCGGCGGTTTTGTTATTAAAGAAAAATACCTGGCTTTCTGCGAGACCCAATTGACCCGCATGCCATCCCATGTAACCGGCTTTTTTATAGAGCCCTTGCTTACGTTAGTTATCTTACCGTCTATCTCCTTCACAAGCTCTGAGTACGTTTCGTCCTGCGGGGAAAGGCTTCTCAGGCCTGATCCAGCCACGATCGCATACTTAAGGTTCCGGGATTGGGTAGAATAGTTCGTGATCGTCTGCCGCAGGTCTATGGCGTATTCACCTGGCCTGAAGGTTATCTCCTTCTCCACGCTTAATCCGCCGGGCGATCTAGCGGTAAAAAGGACCCCGTTTTGCAAGATCGAGGGAGAATATACGGCCTTGTCGAGGGCCGGCTCGAGCCCCGATACCGCAAAAGTGGCATCGGACGGGTTCAGCTCGTCGAATAAGACTATCGGCTTCCCGCCCTCGAGATGTTTTTTCAGGGTAACACTTTTTACCACGCCTCCGGCATTCGAAAGGACGGCGCGATATTCATCATTCTCGAAGATAATATCTTTTTCATCGGCCTGTTTGACCGGCCGGGGCGGCTGTTGTGTCTTTTGTGCCGGGGGAACCGGGACCGCTGCCGGCTCCGGCGCGGGTTGAACATTTGCCGATGCCTTTTGCGGCTGGTTCTGCTTGGGGAAATATTTTACGAGGAGCGGTTGAGTCAACAACAGTATCCCCATCGATATTACGATCGCCAGAAGCGCGCGTTTTTCCATATTCATATTATTTTACCGGATCGTATCCGCCTTTAGTGAATGGGTTGCATTTTAGAATTCTGAAAGAGGAGAGAAGGATCCCCTTAAAAACTCCCTTCTTCTCTATCGCTTCAGCCGCGTATTCCGAACAGGAGGGGTAGTACCTGCAACATTGTAACTTATATCCTGACAAGAAGTTACGATAGAACTTTATTAAAAATAACAAACATTTTTTAACCATTTAATCTCTTAAGATACCCGCTTTCTTTAACAACGCCAAAAATTCCGCGCTCAATCCTTCGAAGCCCAGACCGGCTGCCGCGGCTCCCGGGATAGCTACGATATCGTAGCCCTTCTCCAGTTTTTCTTTATTGAGCCTGAAGGCTTCCTTGATATGGCGGCGCAGCTTGTTGCGCGAAACGGCCAGCTTGAATATATGCTTGCGGAGCGAAACGCCTATCCTTGAGACGCCGCGATCGTTCCGGGAAATGCTCAGTTTTAAGGCTCTCCCGTTATAGAACGAGCCGCTTTTTAAGGCCTGCTTAAAATCTGATGTCTTGGTTATCCTTTCGGGACGCGAAAGGGAGAACCTCTTCATGGGGGATCCGAAGGGTTAGGGTATGAGGCGCTTTCTGCCTTTTTGGCGCCTTCTCCTTAAGACCGCTCTGCCGTCCTTGGTCGACATTCTCTTCCTGAACCCGTGGGCACGCACCCTCTTTAAATTGGATTTTAAGGTAATGTTCTTCTTCATCGTTCTCTCCTTTTAAAGTTAAAGGAAGATTATATCACGATTGGCAAGTTAGTCAAGAAAAAGTTCTTGCAACAAGCCCGTATCTTTGTTATAATTTAACAAGGTTTGGTGCGGCCTGCCTTATTTACGGCCTGTGAATAAATTGTGAATAACTTTTTACGGCTTTTTTATGGAAAATATAAAGAGTGCTATAGAGGTCTGGGAAAAAGCGAAGGATCTCATAAAATCCAAGGTAAACCCTCAGACTTTTGAGACGTGGTTCAAGCCCACAAACGGGCTGGAGATCTCGAAAGGTTCCCTTGTCCTTGAGGTCCCGAACAGCTTCTTTAAGGACTGGCTCCTTGAGCATCACTTAGACCTGATAAGGACAACCCTTAAGGATATCGCCGACGAGAACCTGGCGTTGGATTTCCGTTATTCCGCCAAAGAGCCGAATGCCTTCCTGCCGGCCGCAGCCAGCTCCGCCCCGAAATCCGCCGATACACCCAAAAAGCAGGAGGCCCATAATAATATCGGGCTTAACCCGGCGTACACTTTCGATGATTTCGTTATCGGACCGAGCAACAAGATGGCGCATGCCGCCGCAATGGCCGTAGCCGAATCACCGGCAAGGGCCTACAATCCGCTCTTCATATACGGGAAGGCCGGAATGGGGAAGACGCATCTCATGAATGCCATCGGACATTGCGTCGCGGCGAAAAACCCGGGCATGAAAGTGGTCTACATAACAAGCGAGCAATTCACGAACCAACTTATACAATCGATACAGAACCGGTCCACGGACAGGTTCAGGGCAAGATACAGGACGGTGGATGTCCTTTTGATAGACGACGTCCATTTTATCGCCGGGAAGGAATCGACGCAGGAAGAGTTCTTCCACACTTTCAATACCCTGCACGACGCGCACAAGCAGATAGTCCTCTCGAGCGATAAGCCGCCCAAGGAGATCGACAGGCTCGAGGAGAGGCTGGTCTCGAGGTTTGAGTGGGGCCTTATCGTATCGATCTCCCAGCCCGATTTCGAAACGAGGATAGCAATATTGCGGCAAAAATTAAAGAGAGAGAATATCGCGGTCCCTGATGACGTGATTTTTTACATAGGGGAAAAGATAAGGTCCAACATCCGCGAACTTGAAGGCGCGTTGAAGCGCGTTGTCGCGAACGCAGTCCTGCTTAAACAGAGCATCACGCTTGAGCTGGCCCGCTCTGTCCTGAAGGACATGGTAAAAGAAAAGGAGTCCCGGATACTCGCGGATACGATATTTGAGGAAGTGGCAAGTTACTTTAACGTCCGGGTGTCGGATATAAAGGGCAGGCGCAGGACAAAACAGATGGTTCTACCCAGGCAGATCTCCATGTATCTGATAAGGAAACTGACCGACCATTCACTGCCTGAAATAGGGGAATTATGCGGGGGCAGGGACCACACCACGATCTTGCACGCGTGCGAAAGTATAGAGTCGGACATGAAAAAAGACGCTAAAATAAAGGAGATGATCGGCAGGCTCGCGACACAAATACAAGGTGAATAACCTGTTGGCCGGCTCTGGTTTTGTTGTTGATAACATGTTGATGGTTGTGCATAACTAATGCGGCATGCCGTGGTTTCTATCGGAACGATGCTTTGCGCTCGCAACCTGTGCATAACTTTAGGGCTGGAAAAACCCTTTAATGCGCCGCGGCATAAAGCGTTGTGTTGTTGTCCACAAGCGAACAGGGATTACTACTTCTACTGCTATTTTTTAATTAATAAATAAGGAGAAGAGATGGAAGTAAAATTGACGCGCGAGATACTACAGAAAGGCATACAGACCGTGCAAAACGCCGTATCTCAAAAGAGCGGGCTGCCCATTTTATCTAATATTTTATTTGAAGCGTCAAAAGACAAAATAAAGCTCATAGCCACAGACCTGGAGATAGGGGTAATTTCAAAATTAGCCGGAGCCGACATCCAGGAAGAGGGCTCGATATCTATACCGGCTAAAAAAATAAGCGATATCGTAAAAGAACTCCCCAATAAAGACATAACTCTTTCGGCGAAAAAGAACAACCAGGTCACTATAAAATGCGATAAGTCGATATTTAAAATGATGGGGCTGCCAAAAGACGAATTCCCGAAAGTGCCCGAACTGTCAGACAAGGACACCCTGGCCATCCCACAAAGGCAATTAAAGTCGATCCTGAGCTCTACAGCGTTCGCGATATCAAAGGACGAAACCAGGTATATCCTGAACGGTGTTTTATTTGTCTTATCTGAAAAGAGATTGCGTGTCGTGGCGACCGACGGAAGAAGGCTGGCCATGGTGGAGAAAGAAACGCCCAAACCGACAGGGTTCATAAGAAAGATCATAGTCCCCTCGAAAGCGGTCACTGAATTACAGAGGATCTTAAAAGACGACGGCGACGCGAAGATTTTGTTCAGTGAAAACCAAGTTGCCTTCGAACTGGACGATTCACAGCTTATAACAAGGTTGATCGAGGGCGAATACCCTAATTATGAACAGGTTATCCCGAAGCAGGGGCAGGATAAATTGAGGGCGAATAGGGAGAATTTTTATGCGGCCGTGAAAAGGGCCAGCCTTTTGGCGACGCCGGATTCACAATCGATAAAACTGGACCTGCTAAAAAACAGGGTCATAATATCCAAGGCTTCGCAGGACGGCAGCGAGTCCCGCGAAGAGGTCGATTGTGAATATAGCGGGGATGAATTCACCATCGGCTTCAACCCGAATTACCTTATGGACGCACTCAAGACCATAAACGAGGAAGAGGTGGATTTTGAATTCGCCGGGCAGGACAGGCGGGGCGTGATCAGGGCGGAAGGCGGGGATTATATATATATAATCCTGCCGGTGCGCACCGAATAGAAGATGAAGAACCGGCCCGTCGCTATTAAAGATGTCTTGGATGGTATTTTAAGGGACTTGGGCGGCGGGAAGGTTTCGCAGGCGGGGATGATCGGCGACATTTGGATGAAAGCGGCGGGCGAGGTTGCGGTAAAACACGCGAAGCCCATAGACATAAAAGAAGGGGTCCTGGTGGTGCACGTGGATTCGTCCAGCTGGCTCCATAAATTAACAATGGAGAAAGCAGGGATCCTGGCGAAAATAAAGAGCGAACTGGGCGATGGCCCGGTTAAGGATATAAAACTCAGGATAGGGGAGACATAGAATATGGCAAAGGCGGAAAAACCGGTGAAATCGGAAAAGTACGACGCTAAGACTATCCAGGTCCTGGAGGGCCTGGAGGCCGTAAGGAAAAGGCCGGCCATGTATATCGGCGATACGGCCGTCGGCGGGTTCCACCACCTTGTCTATGAGGTCGTGGATAATTCCATCGACGAGGCGATGGGCGGTTATTGCCAGAATATCGACGTTATCGTGCATAAAAATAGCAGCGTTACGGTCATAGACGACGGGCGCGGCATCCCGGTCGATATGCACGATACCGAGAAGAAATCGGCCCTCGAGGTCGTCCTGACGAAGCTTCACGCCGGAGGCAAGTTCGACCATAAGAGCTATAAAGTTTCCGGAGGCCTCCACGGCGTCGGTGTCTCGGTAGTTAATGCCCTGTCGGAATGGCTCGAGGCAGAGATAAGGCGCGACGGAAAGGTCTATCACCAGAGGTATGAGCGCGGCAAGACGGCATCGAAAGTGGCCGTCGTCGGGAAATCCAAGACGACCGGCACGCGCATAACCTTCAAGCCGGATAACCAGATATTTACCGGGAAACCAGAGTACAGTTTTGATACTTTGTCGAACAGGCTGCGCGAGCTGGCGTTCCTCAATAAAGGCCTAAAGATCAGCCTGAAGGACGAGAGGACGAACAAGGAGAACTCATTTAAGTTCACAGGCGGCATAGAATCTTTCGTTGAATTCCTGAATAGGAACAAAAACCCGCTCCACAAGAAAGTCATCTATTTCAGCGGCGAGAAGGACAGGATACAGATGGAGGTCGCCCTGCAGTATAACGACGGATACGGCGAAAATCTCTTCTCCTTCGCGAACAATATAAATACCATAGAGGGCGGGTCCCACTTAAGCGGGTTTAAGTCGGCGCTGACAAGGGTCATAAACCAGTATTGCAAGAATAAAGGATTTTTCAAGAACGAGGAGATAACCCTCTCCGGCGACGATGTGCGCGAGGGGCTTGCCGCGGTCGTATCGATAAGGATACCGGACCCGCAATTTGAGGGACAGACCAAGACAAAGCTGGGGAATTCCGAGGTCGAGGGCCTGGTGGCTTCAATAGTTAACGAATCGCTGAGCTCTTACTTCGAGGAGAACCCCTCGATAGCGAATAAAGTGGCGGATAAATGCCTCCTGGCCAGCCGCGCAAGGGAAGCGGCGAGGAAGGCGAAAGAGCTTACCAGGAGGAAAGGCGCGCTCGAAGGCGTAGGTTTGCCGGGCAAGCTAGCTGATTGTTCCGAAAGGGACGCCGAGCTTTGCGAGGTCTATCTCGTTGAGGGCGATTCTGCCGGCGGTTCGGCGAAACAAGGAAGGGATCGCAGGTTCCAGGCGATATTGCCGCTCAAAGGCAAGATCATAAACGTTGAGAAGGCCAGGCTGGACAAAGTCCTCGCGAATGACGAAATCAGGACGATGATCTCGGCCCTGGGTTGCGGGATAGGGGAGGAATTTGATGTATCGAAGCTAAGGTATGCGAAGGTGATAATAATGTGCGATGCCGATGTGGACGGTTCGCATATCAGGACCCTGCTGTTGACCTTCTTTTATAAACAGATGAGAGCACTGCTCGAGAAGGGGAATATCTATATTGCCCAACCGCCGCTCTATAAGATAAAGAGAGGCAAGAGGGAAGAATACATACAGACAGAGACCCAGATGAACTCGATGCTCATTGAGCTTGGGTCGGAAGGGCTTAAACTGGTCAGGACGAAGGAAAAGCATACATTCACGGATGCCCAGTTGAAGGACATCCTGGATACACTCGTCGAGCTTGAAGATCTTACCGACGGGTTAGGTAAAAAGGGAGTGAATTTAGCGAAATACCTGATTTCTAGGCATCCAAAGACCAAAAAACTGCCTCTTTATAGGGTAAAAGTGGATGGCCAGGACCAATTTGCCTATAATGACGACGAGCTTGCCAAGTTCGTTAAAGAGGAAGAAGAGGCCGGTGAGGACGTTGAAATAAAGGAAGAAGGCAAGGGCGCCGCGAACGGAAAAGGCGTGGACCTGCTTGAGATATACGAAGCGGAAGAGATAGAGAAGTGCCTGGCTAAGCTCGAAAAGCTCGGCCTTTCGGCATCGGATTACCTGCCGCATACAGAAGAGGGCAAAGCGAAAGAAAAGCCGAAAGCGCCTTTCAGGCTCGAAGGTGAGGAAGAGGACCTGGAGTTCGGTTCGCTCAAGGCCGTCCTTGAGTATACAAGGAACCTCGGCAAGAAAGGCATGAGTATCCAGAGATATAAGGGTCTCGGCGAAATGAACCCGCAGCAGCTCTGGGAGACGACCATGGACCCGGAGAAACGGACGCTGCTGAAAGTCACGATGGAAGACGCCGTAGAGGCGGAGCAGATGTTCACAATATTGATGGGCGACGCTGTCGAGCCGAGAAGGGAATTCATAGAAAAACACGCACCGGAAGTAAGGTTCCTGGATGTTTAAGATAGGAGGATCAGAGCTCTAAAATGTACGCGCGCAATGAGAAGATAGTTCCGGTATATATAGAAGACGAGATGAAGGATTCATACATCTCATACGCGATGAGCGTTATCGTAGGGCGCGCCCTGCCCGACGTACGCGACGGGCTGAAGCCGGTCCATCGCAGGATACTCTACGGGATGAAGGAACTCGGGCTCGAGCATACGAAACCGTACAAAAAGTCGGCGAGGATCGTCGGTGAGGTGCTCGGTAAATACCATCCGCACGGGGATGTCGCGGTCTATGATTCACTGGTGAGGATGGTCCAGGATTTTTCGTTGAGGTATCCGCTGGCAGAGGGGCAGGGGAACTTCGGCTCGGTAGACGGCGATTCGCCGGCGGCCATGAGGTACACCGAGGCGCGTATGGCGGCCATAACCGAGGAGATGCTCTCGGACCTCGAGAAAGATACCGTCGAATTCGTACCGAACTTTGATGCCTCGCTCAAGGAACCGGTCGTATTGCCGGCGACGCTGCCGAACCTTTTGATAAACGGCTCATCAGGTATCGCGGTCGGTATGGCCACGAATATCCCGCCGCATAACCTTTCGGAAGTATCACAGGGTGTCGCGGCGGTAATAGATGACCCGGATATTTCCATTAAAGACCTGATGAAGATAATAAAGGCGCCGGATTTCCCGACCGGCGGCACGATCTGCGGCCGCGAGGGGATAAAGCAGGCCTATACTACCGGCCGCGGGCTGATAAAGATACGCGCGAAGGCCGGGATAGAGGAGCAGAAATCCGGGAAAGAGTCCATAGTCATCACCGAGATCCCGTATCAGGTTAACAAGGCGAATATGATAGAGGCGACCGCCCAGCTCGTCACCGACAAAAAGGTGGAGGGGATCTCCGATATACGGGACGAGTCTGATAAAGACGGGATGAGGGTAGTCATCGAGCTGAAGCGCGACGCGAATGCCCAGGTAATATTGAACCAGCTCTTTAAGCACACCCAGCTCGAGGTGTCATTCGGCATCATAATGCTGGCGCTTGTGGAGAACAGGCCGAAGGTGTTGAACCTCAAGCAGATGCTCGAATGCTACATAGCGCACAGGAAAGAAATAGTAACGCGCAGGACTAAATTTGACCTGGCCAGGGCCAAGGAGAGGGCGCACATACTCGAGGGGTTGAAGAAGGCGCTCGCCAATCTTGACAAGATAATAGAACTCATAAAGAAATCTAAATCCGAGGCCGAGGCGAAAGAGGCCCTTATCAAGAAGTTCGATTTCAGCGACGTCCAGGCCCAGGCGATACTCGAGATGCAGCTGCGCAGGCTGACCGCCCTGGAGCGCGAGAAGCTCGAAGCCGAGTATCTCGAGCTCATCAAGAAGATAGAACTGTACGAGTCCATATTAAAGAGCGAGAAGAAGGTGTACCAGATAGTAAAAGAGGAGGTCTTGAAGATAAAGGAGAAATACGGCGACGAGAGGATGACCGATGTCGTAGGGGAAGTAGAGGACCTCGAGGTCGAAGACCTTATCGCCGAAGAAGATGTTGTCATAACCGTAAGCAATACCGGCTATATCAAGCGCCTGCCGGTCTCTGCGTACAGGAAACAGCGCCGCGGCGGCCACGGCGTGACAGGCGCGGACGTAAAAGAGGAAGATTTTGTCGAGCACCTCTTTATTGCGACCACGCACGAGCACATATTATTCTTCACCAACCAGGGCCGTGTCCTGTGGCTTAAGGTCTACGATGTGCCGCAGGCCGGGCGCCAGGCAAGGGGCAAGGCGATAATCAACCTGCTCGAGATGCAGCAGGGCGAGAAGATGAGCGCTTTCATACCGGTGAAGGAATTCAAAGAAGGCAATTTCCTGGTGATGACGACGAAACAGGGCATCATAAAAAAGACTACGCTCGAGGCATATAGCCATCCGCGCAAAGGCGGCATAATCGGGATGACCCTGGAGAAGGGCGACGAGCTTATCGGCGTCGAGATGACAGACGGCAAGAGAGAGATACTGCTTGCCACGAAGGAAGGAAAAGCGATAAGGTTCCCGGAATCGCAGGTCAGGGATATGGGCCGCTCAGCCAAGGGCGTCAAAGGGATAGCCCTCGGCAAGAAAGACGAGGTCATCGCGATGTCTGTAGCTGACCCGGAAGCGACCATACTTACCATAACCTCATTAGGGTTCGGGAAGAGGTCGCAGCTCAAGGAATACAGGACACAGAGCAGGGGGGGCAAAGGCATCATCAACATCAGGGTCACTGAAAAGAACGGGGAAGCCGTCGCGCTCAAGACAGTCTCTGATAATGACGAGATAATGATCATAACAGAAAAGGGTGTAATAGTCCGTTGCCCGGTCAAAGACGTCCGGTCGACCGGACGCGCAGCGCAGGGCGTAAGGATAATTAAACTCGACGCAAAAGACAGGGTCTCCTCGGTCGCCTCTGTCATCGAAGAAGAGGAGGTCGCGGAGTAGAGCAAGTAACCGGCGAAATACAGCGTCCCCATCGTCTAGCCTGGTCAGGACACGAGCTTTTCAAGCTTGCGACCGGGGTTCAAATCCCCGTGGGGACGCCAAAATACAAAAACAGGAGGTCTGTAATGGGAAACAGGATAATCCGCCTCTTCACCGTACTGCTTTTCTTATCAGCGGTGTTCGCTTTAAATAACCAGGCATTCGCCAAAGACCTTATTATAGCCAGTTTTGAGACCGCCGACAGAAGCGATTTGGGCACGGAAATGGGCACATGGAGCTCTAACACCCTCGACTCCAGTCAGGGGACCACAATGAGGATAATCCCCATGTATTATGGTGTCCCGGGGAAGAAAGCCGATGATAACCACGTCGTCAAGATAACCTATGATGTAGCCACGAACGGCCCGGCGCTTAACGGTTTTTATATAATGCTGAATAAGTTGGACATGCGCCCGTATAAAAAATTGAGTATGATGGTAAAAGGCGATGCGGATTATGGGTTTACCACGAAATTCAAAATCACTTTGACGAATTCCGGGGGTCAGCGCTCGTCCTATGTTTTGAGAGGGATAACCGGCGACTGGCAATTAATATCCATACCGATGCAGGGATTCACGGCTTCGGGGACGTTGAGGGACATGAGCAGCATGGTGGAAATGGACGTCGCTTTTGATGACATGACCGTTGATAACAAGAACGGCATCTTTTACATTGACGAGATAAAGCTCTCCACGGACTAAAAAATGTGCGGGATAACCGGATACATAGGCAGCGAAGAGGCCGCCCCTATTTTAATAAAGGGGCTGGCGAGGCTCGAATACAGGGGGTATGATTCGGCGGGCATCGCTGTGCTCGAAGGGCACAGGATAAGGACTCTGAAGATGCCCGGGAAGATAAAGGGGCTTTACGAAGGCCTCAAGAAGACCCGGCTGAGAGGCACCACAGGGATAGCCCATACCCGCTGGGCGACGCACGGCATCCCCAATTACATAAATGCACACCCTCATTATGATTGCCGCAGGGCGATAGCGCTCGTCCATAACGGTATAATAGAGAACTGCGAAGAACTCAAGGCCCAACTTAAAAAAGAAGGCCATAAATTCATTTCTGATACCGATACCGAAGTCCTGCCACACTTAGTAGAAAAATATTACAAGGGAGTCCTCGAGGACGCTGTCCGCCGCGCGCTGAAAGACGCGAAGGGTTCGTACGCGATAGCGGTGATACACAGGGATGAGCCCGGCAAGCTGGTCGGGGCCAGATGCGGCAGCCCGCTTATCGTCGGGCTGGGAGACGGAGAGAACTTTCTCGCTTCGGATTGCCCGGCCATAATGGACAGGACCAGGAAAGTGATCTTTGTAGACGACCAGGAAGTGATCACCCTGACAAGGGAGAAGGTGGTCATAACCGGCCTGAACGGCAAAAAGATAAATAAGAAACCCACGCACATCGATTGGGACATCTCCCAGGCGGAAAAAGGGGGATACGCGCATTTCATGCTGAAGGAGATATACGAACAGCCGCGCGTCATCCACAAGATATTGTCAAGCCGGGCCGATATCCCGGGCGGCCGGATAAAGATGGACGGGATGAAACTTACCGCTTCCGAACTGCGCGGTATCGACAATATAGTCATCTCGGCATGCGGGACCGCCTATCATGCCGGCCTTGTCGGCGAGTACCTTATCGAGAGATTCGCCAGGATCCCTGTAGGGGTGGACGTCTCGAGCGAGTTGAGATACAGGGACCCGGTATACGGCAAGAAGAGCCTTTTTATCGCAGTGAGCCAATCCGGCGAGACCGCGGATACGCTCGCCGCGCTCCGGGAGGCGAAGAAGAGCGGCGTAAAAGTGGTATCGATATGCAACGTCGTCGGGTCAACGATAGCCAGGGAATCCGACGGTGTCATCTATACGCATGCCGGCCCGGAGATAGGCGTCGCCTCGACCAAGGCGTATACGGCGCAGATATCGACTTTTATCCTGTTGGCCCTGCATCTCGGGAGGATAAACGGCGCGTTGACGAAAAAACAGCTGAAGGCGATGCTGAACAGCTTTGAGATGATCCCGGAGCACATGGACGGGATACTCGACGGGGCCGAGGCGATCAAAGCCTGCGCAAGAAAGTATTACAGACTCCCCTGCTTTATGTATATCGGCCGCGGGGTGAACTATCCCAATGCCTTCGAAGGGGCGCTAAAACTTAAAGAGATCTCGTATATCCACGCCGAAGGTTACGGGGCCGGCGAGATGAAGCACGGG
Source organism: Candidatus Omnitrophota bacterium (assembly GCA_028716565.1). Taxonomy (NCBI): domain Bacteria; kingdom Pseudomonadati; phylum Candidatus Omnitrophota; species Candidatus Omnitrophota bacterium. The sequence goes on along the minus strand of JAQUPL010000002.1, from coordinate 60,569 downwards.
CCGATAGCGCTTATCGACAGGAACATGGCGGTCGTGGCCATCACGCCTCGGTCGTTAACTTATGACAAGATGATATCCAACATACAGGAGATACGCGCGCGGCACGGCGCGATAATCGCCATAGCTACGGAGGGGGATGTCTCGATAAAAAAACACGTAAGCTCGATTTTGTATATCCCAGAGACGGAAGAAGCGCTCTCCGTCCTCCTGACCGTGGTGCCTCTGCAGCTGCTGGCCTATTATATCGCCGTCCTTAAGGGAAGGGACGTAGACCAACCGAGGAACCTGGCAAAGTCGGTTACGGTTGAATAAAAATGCCATCCGGAACGCTCTATGTAGTCGCTACACCAATAGGCAACCTTAAAGATATAACTATCCGCGCTGTCGAGGTCTTAAGGGGAGCCGACCTCATCGCCGCGGAGGATACCCGCCATACAAAGATCCTCACAGACCACTACGGCATAAAAGTCCCGCTGACGAGTTATTTCGAGCACAACAGGATAACCAAGGGCGATTACCTCATAAAACTGCTGAAGGAAGGCAAGAGCGTTGCCCTCGTATCCGACGCCGGGACACCCGGCATATCCGACCCCGGGGCGCATATCATAATGCTTGCGATAAAAGAGGGGATCATTGTCGTCGGGATACCCGGCCCGGCCGCGATAATACTCGGCCTGATAACATCAGGCATGCCGACAGACCGCTTTATCTTCGAGGGATTCCTGCCGAACAAGTCCGGCGCGCGGAGGAATAAGCTGTCGGAATTCAAGGATGAGAAGCGGACAGTTATTTTTTATGAATCTCCGCACAGGATTTTGAGGGCTTTATATGATATACTTGAGATATTCGGAGATATCCGCATCTGCGTAATGCGCGAATTGACGAAGAAATTCGAGGAAATTCTGCGCGGGAAAGTGAGCGAGATAGCCGCGCGTTTCGAGAAGTCTAAACCGAAGGGCGAATTCCTGATAGTGCTTAACCCCAGGAGGGGCGGAGAGAGTGACTAAGATACATCCCGCGGCTATCGTGGGCAAAAAGGCCGTATTAGGCGAGATCGAAGTCGGGCCGTACGCGATAATCGAGGACGGCGCCTCGATAGGTGACGGCACGAAAGTGCTCGCGCATGCTTATATCTGTTCCGGGACGACGATCGGGAAAGATTGTGAAGTCCATATGGGCGCGGTCATCGGGCATGTGCCGCAGCATCTCCATTTCAAAGGCGCAAAGAGCTTCCTCAAAATAGGCGACAGGAACATCTTCAGGGAATACACGAGCATACACCGCGGCCTGGAGGAAGGTTCGGCAACGGTCATCGGGAATGATAATTTTTTCATGGGGTTCTCGCACGTCGCGCATGACTGCCGTATAGGAAATAGTATAGTATTATGCAACGGCGCGCTCGTCGCCGGGCACATACAGGTCGAGGACGCAGCTTTTATTTCCGGTAATGTCACCCTGCACCAGTTCGTCAGGATCGGGACGCTCGCGATGATAGGCGGACTGGCGCGCGTGAACAAAGATGTCGTGCCTTATACGCTTATCGAAGGCGATTCCGAGGCATGCTCATTAAATGTAGTCGGCCTGAAACGCTCACCCATAGGCGAAAACGCGAAGGCGCAGATCAAGAAGATATACAGGCTGCTTTATCGTTCCGGTCTTAACGTATCGCAGGCCTTATCCGAGATATCTAAGCTAGGGGAATTAACGCCCGAAGCCGCTCACATGGTCGAATTCGTCAAACGATCGGAAAGAGGAATATGCAAACACCGCAAGACAGAAGCGGCATCGAGCGCAGAAGATATATAAGACTTGGCACGGTCTTTCCCGTCGAGTTAGAGATAGTCAGCCTCGACGACAAAGAGGTATACTCCGAGTTCCACCAGGCCTTCACCAGGGACGTCAGTGAAGGCGGCATGTGCCTCGAGGTCAACAACCTCAAAGACGACCTCGCCGAAAAGTTAAAGAATAAATCCGCAAAACTCCGCCTGCAGATAAATATGCCGTTCTCGGTCAAGCCAATTGCCGCGGTAGCGGAGGCGGCATGGTTAAAGAAGATAGCGGAAGGCCGCCCCAATAAGTACCTTATCGGTATTTACTATGAGCAGATCTCCGATAAAGAAAGAAAGGGCATAGTAAACCACGCCAGGCTGCTGCAATTCAAGCCGGTCCTGGTCGCGGCGGCGATAGTCATCCTGGCCGCGGCAGTCGCGGTGACCAGGGTCGAGGTCGTAAAGAAAGAAGCGCTGCGGAAGGAGGCGGAGAAGAAGATAGCGATCATAGAGGCCGAACGCTCGAAATTAGCCTCATCGCTAGAAGAATTAAGGACCAGCCGGGACGAACTAGAGACGAAACTTAAGGGATTCGAACAGAGCAGGATCGACCTGGAGAAGAAGCTTGAAGCGGCGAAGGCAGAAGCCCAGGCAAAGCCGGAAGAGATAGCCAAGCTTGAAGCCGAACTGGCCTCGGCGAAAAACAAATCCGAGGAACTGAACAAGGAGCTCTCCAGGGTAGCTGACGGCAAAAAAGCGCTCGAAGGCCAGCTCAAGGTCCTGGAGGAGATAAAGGCATCGAAGCCGGTAAAGGTCACCCTTGCCGCCGGCGGCGTGGTCGTCGGGAAAGTCATCCTCGAGACTGCCGATTCCGTCAGGGTGGAAGTCCCCACAGGTGTCATCACGCTTAAGCGTCCGCTGATCGCCTCCATGGAGACGCCCTCCGAAGAGGAGATCGCGGAACTCGCGAGAGAGCGCATCCGCCTCGAACAGCGCGCCAAAGAGGTTGAGAAGCAGAAAGAGCTGGAAAGGCAGCGGGCGGCCGAAAGAGAAAAAGTCGAGAAAGTGATCGTAAAGAAGGAGCCGGGAGGGCCAGAGGTCCTGATACCAAGAAGGATACCGGAGCGGGGCGTGGTCATCAAGGATAACAGGATATACGCCGACGGCTCGCTATTTTTCATAAAGGGCGTGGCCTATGGCATAAGCGCCCCGGGGCTCCCGCCCGGGGTCGACGGGTGTTTCTCTAAAATACCGCTCTCGGTCTTCGAGAACGATTTCAGGATGATGAAAGAGGCCGGGATAAATACGATAAGGACATACGAGCCGCTTCCCGATGCGTTACTCGACCTGGCCGAGAAGTATGATCTCAAGATAATAGAGCAGGTAATCTATCCTTCCGCCTATACAGATTATGCGTCTGACATCGAACTGAAGGCCCTCAAAAGGATGGCCTTGGACGTCGTGAAAAAACACAGGAACAGGCGCTGTATCCTCATGTGGAGCATATGGAACGACGCGCCGTTCTGTTATGACGAACCCGGCAATCCGGTGCCGCGCTACGGGTTCGACAAGGTAAATAATTTCATGAAAGAGATATATCTCGCGGTAAAGGCCGCGGACAAGGGCCGCCCGGTGACGGCGGCCAATATTCTCAAAGTAAAGGGGTTCGACCTTGGGTTTGATTTCCTGGATGTTATCGGCTGCAACGCCTATATCGGAGGGCACGGTTTCAATTGGCGCGGGAAGGAAAACGCGTTAGATGTCGTTAAGGAGATGAAAGCGATATCCAAGAAATACTCTAAGCCTATTTTCATAACCGAGACCGGATACAGCACTTTTGTCAAGAAAGAGACCCAGGACAAAGCCCTGAAAACACAGATGGAAGCCATCGGCAGCGACTTGGCCGGCATAGTAATATTTGAATGGACGGACGAGTGGTGGAAGGGCGGCAATCCCTCGGTCCAGGACCCGAATATCGAAGAATACTGGGGCATCCTGACGTGGGACAGGAAACCCAAACCAGGGTTCGGGGTCGTCTCCAGGCTCTTCAATTCAATACCGACCGATTCGCTCGGGTATTCGCCGTAGGCGTCCTCCTGAAATTAGCCCTTGACAATAAGGCAGCCGCATGCTATATTTTACATTCAGTAACCTTTTAATCTGGCCCAGTGAGGCCGGAAAAGGAGAGGAAGATGAGCTGTAATTATACGAAAAAGCATATTGTGCCTGTTTTCGGCAAGGAGCCGGAGACAGGCATTTTTATTGCCAAAATTTGCGAAGACTGGCACTTCGTTGCCAAAATTCGTAAAGACTGGCACTTCGTTGCCAAAATCCGCAAAGACAGGCACTTTGTCGCCCGGAGGGGGTTATGAAACTTCGCGAGAAAGCAAAAGTGATGGATGCCGGACAGATCGAGAACGCCCTGGTGCGTATCGCCCACGAGATAACCGAGAATAACAAATCTGTCGAAGGGCTCGCGATAGTGGGAATAAGGACAAGGGGCGCCTTGCTTGCCGACCGGCTTGCCCGGAAGATGGGAGCCATAGTCAACCGGGAGATCCCGGTAGGCGCCCTGGACATAACCCTTTACAGGGATGACCTTACCGACGTCGCGGAACAACCGGTTGTCCATAAGACCGAGATAGATTTCGATATACAGGATAAGGTGATAATCCTGGTAGATGACGTCCTCTATACCGGCAGGACGATAAGATGCGCGCTCGACGCCCTGATAGATTTCGGCAGGCCGAAGAGCATACAGCTGGCCGTGCTGGTAGACAGGGGCCATCGTGAGCTGCCGATAAGGGCCGATTACGCGGGGAAGAACATACCTACATCGCAGAAAGAGACGGTACAGGTCAAAATAAAAGAAGCAGACGGCGAAGACGGTGTTGTAGTCGCCGAAATGGAGGGATAGATATGGCCGTCAAGTGGACGAAAAAAGACCTTCTGGGCCTTGAGAGCCTCTCGGCGGATGAGATAGGGCTCATCCTCGAGACCGCCGACTCGTTCAAGGAGATATCGCAGAGGCCGATAAAGAAAGTCCCGACGCTCCGCGGCCAGACTGTCGTCCTCTTCTTCTTCGAGCCGTCGACCAGGACGCGCACCTCGTTTGAGCTCGCCGCGAAACGCATGAGCGCCGATATAGTCAATATCCAGACGAGCGCCTCGAGCCTGACCAAAGGGGAGACGTTAAAGGATACGGCCAGGAACATAGAGGCGATGAAGGTAAATATCATAATAATGCGGCATTCGGCCTCCGGGGCGCCGCAACTCCTGGCAGAGTCGGTCTCGCCGTCGATAATAAACGCGGGCGACGGCTCGCACGAGCATCCGACCCAGGGCCTGCTCGATATATTCACGATAAAGGAACACAAGAAGAAAGTCGCCGGGCTGAACGTATCGATAATAGGAGACATCGCCCACTCGAGGGTGGCGCGGTCGAATATCTGGGGACTGACCAAACTCGGCGCGAAGGTCACGGTCTGCGGGCCGGCGACGCTTATGCCGCCGGAGATAGAAAAACTCGGCGTGAAAGTGACATATGACATTAAAGAGGCGATCGAGGGCGCGGATGTCATAAATATGCTGCGGATACAACTCGAGCGCCAAGGGCAGAGCCTCTTCCCATCCATAAGGGAATATGCCATGAAGTTCGGGCTGGACGCTGAGAAGTTGAGATACGCGAAGAAAGACGTCCTTATAATGCACCCCGGGCCTATCAACCGCGGCGTCGAGATCACCCCTGAGGTGGCTGACGGGCCGTATTCCGTGATCCTCGAGCAGGTGACGAACGGCATCGCGGTGAGGATGGCGGTCCTGTACCTGGTGTCAGGCGTAAAAGAGAGGATCGAATGACATGGATATCATCCTGAAGGGCGGATATGTGGTCGATCCGGCGAACGATCTCAATTCGGAAGCCGACGTCCTTATAAAGGGCGATAAGATAGCGCAGGTAGGCAAGAATATCAAGTCGAACGGCGCCAAGTCCATTGATTGCAAAGGGAAACTGGTATTCCCCGGGCTTATAGATATGCATGTCCACCTGAGGCAGCCGGGCAGGGAAGATGAGGAGACGTTTGTCACCGGTTCAAGGGCGGCGCTCAAGGGAGGATTTACTTCGGTCCTGTGTATGGCTAACACAAACCCGGTCATAGACAATAAGGGTGTCGTGGAATATATCCTCTCCGAGGCCTCGAAGACGGGGCTCATTAACATCTATCCCGCAGCCGCGGTGACGAAAGGCCTCGAAGGCAAAGAACTTACCGAGATAGGCCAGATAGCCGAGGCCGGGGCGAAGGCCTTGTCAGACGACGGAAAGCCGGTGATGAACGCCGAGATATTGAGGCGGGCGCTCGAATACGCGAAGATGTTCGGCCTGCCGGTGATATCGCACTGCGAAGACGCGAACCTGTCTAAAAACGGCGTAATGAACGAAGGATTTATCTCGACGAAACTCGGGCTGAAAGGGATACCGCGCGCGTCGGAAGTAGTCATGGTTATGAGGGATATAGAGCTGGCCGGGCTTACCGGCGCGAAGCTGCACATCGCCCACGTATCCGCAAAAGAGAGCGTCGAGGCGGTAAGGGAAGCGAAAAAAAGAGGGATAAAAGTGACATGCGAGACTTGCCCGCACTACTTCACGCTTACAGAAGAGGCGGCGCTGGGTTTTAATACGAAGGCGAAGGTTAATCCGCCGTTGAGGGCGAAGGAAGACCTGGCGGCGATCAAGAAAGGATTATCCGACGGGACGATAGATGTGATCTCTACCGACCACGCGCCGCATTCCGTCGAAGAAAAAGACGTCGAATTCGATTTTGCCGCGAACGGGATGATAGGCCTGGAGTTCGCCTTATCGCTCGCTAATACGGAATTGGTGAAAAACAGAACCCTCGACTGGAGCGGCCTCGTAAGTAAGATGTCGGCAAATCCCTCGGCGATATTAGGCCTCAAGGGGAAAGGTTCACTCGCCGCGGGAAGCGACGCTGACGTCACGGTCTTCGACCCTGCCGCGGAATGGATCGTCGAGGAGAAACACTTAGAATCCAAATCGAAGAACACGCCGCTGGCCGGCAGGAAGATGGGCGGGACGGTTCTCGTTACTATAGTCGGCGGAAAGATAAAATACGAAAACGGGAAATTCGATTAAAAAGGAGGGTATAATGGGCCGCGGAATTATGATAGTCTTCGCTTTTGCGATGACCCTGGTCTTCATTGCGGGGTGCGCCACCCCGGAGCCGTATTTGAAAGGAAAAGAAAAGCTGGAAGCAGGCGATTGGCTCCACGCCGGCGACATCGCGTACCAGCTCAAGGATTGGGACAATGCCCAATATTATTACGACCTCCTGGTAAAGAAATACCCGGACAGTTATTACGGGAAAAAGGCGAAAGAGAACCTCGGATATATCAATTACCAGAGGTCGCTTATCGGTAAGGCCGTAGGCAAAGGGACAGAGGAGCTAGAGCCAATCTTTTAATGGAATTTGCAGCTGATTTCCATATCCATTCGAGATACAGCCGCGCGACATCGGGATCGATGAACGTCAAAGAGCTCTCCCGCTGGGCGAAGATCAAGGGGATATCCCTCCTCGGCACGGGAGATTTCACCCACCCGCTCTGGTTCTCCGAATTGAAGAGCGAACTGCAAGAAGCGGGGGGTGGGCTCTATGAACACGGCGGCGTGAATTTCATATTGACGGTAGAGGTCTTCAATAATTTCTACGTCGAAGGGAAATCCAAGAGGATACACAACATGGTTTTTGTCCCCGATATGGGGACGGCGGAAAGATTGAACGCAAAACTGGGAGAATGCGGGGACCTCTTTTCCGACGGGCGCCCGATACTGAACATGAGCGCCAGGGACCTCGTCAGGGCGTGCCTCGATGTATCGCCGGATTGCTTTATCGTGCCGGCTCACGCGTGGACCCCGCACTTCTCGATATTCGGGTCGAATTCCGGTTTCAACAGCGTCGAGGAATGCTTTAAAGATGAGGCGAAGAACATATATTGCCTCGAGACCGGCCTCTCGTCCGACCCGGCGATGAACTGGCGCCTGGGCAAACTCGACAGGTATTCACTGATCTCAAATTCTGATTCACATTCGCCCCAAAAGATAGGCAGGGAAGCGAACGTCTTCGATTGCGGGCTCGATTACAGGGAGATAATCGGCGCGCTAAAGGCCAAAGACAGAAAGAAATTTTTATATACCGTAGAATTCTATCCGCAGGAAGGAAAGTACCATTATGACGGGCACCGGAACTGCAATTCTAGGGTCTCCCCGAAAGAGGCGATAAAGAATCGGAACCTCTGTCCGGTCTGCGGCAAGAAGATAACCGTCGGAGTGATGCACCGCGTCGAAGAACTCGCTGACAGGCCCGAGGGATTCGTGCCGGAGGGCGCCATACCCTTCAAGAGCATGATACCGCTCGCGCAGATAATAGCCGACGCGCGTGGAGTAGGAGAACAATCAGTGGCGGTCGAACGCGAATATATGTCGCTCGTGAATAAATGCGGCAGTGAATTCAACATCCTGCTTAAGATGGGCGAAAACGACCTGAGGGCGCAGCTTCCGGAGAGGGTCGCGGAGGGAGTGATAAGGGTCAGGAACGGGAAAGTGGATATCCTCGCCGGTTACGACGGGGAGTACGGGAAGATAAAGATATTCGACAAAGAAGAAACGGGAGAGAAGCAGCTTACTTTATTCTGAGCGGAAAATGAAAGCATACCTTGTTCTGGAAGACGGAAGCGCGTATAAGGGCGAGTCGTTCGGCGCAGAGGGCGAGTCGTTCGGCGAGATGGTGTTTAATACCTCAATGACCGGCTATCAGGAGATCCTGACCGACCCTTCCTATAAGGGTCAGATAGTGATGATGACATACCCGCTTATAGGCAATTACGGCGTCAACGACGAAGATGTGGAATCCCGCAGGCCGTGGGCTGAGGGCTTCGTGATAAAAGAATTGAGCGGAACAGCCTCTAATTACAGAAAGAAAGCCACACTCGGCGATTATATGAAAAAGCATAAAATAGTCGGCATACAGGGCGTCGATACCAGGGCGATCACTAGGAAATTAAGGACCAAGGGCGCGATGAAATGCGCCATATCGACCGAGGAGCCGGATGAGAAAAAGCTTCTAGATAAAGTCAAAGGCTCGCCGGGCCTCTTAGGGAGAGATCTCGTCAAGGAAGTCACGTGCAAGAAACCCTTCGATTGGGGGGATGAGGGCGCCGTAAAGCCGCGGTTTACCGTCGTCGCGATAGATTGCGGGACGAAGTTAAATATATTCAGGAATTTGAGCAGGATAGGCTGCAGGGTCAAGGTCCTTCCGGCCTCTGCGACGGCAGAAGAGGTACTCGCGCTTAAGCCGGACGGGCTGTTCCTTTCGAACGGCCCGGGAGACCCGGAAGGCGTGCCGTATCATATCGAAGCCGTAAGAAAGCTGATTGGCAAACTCCCTATATTTGGCATATGCCTCGGCCACCAGATATTAGGCCTGGCATTCGGCGGCAAAACCTATAAGCTTAAATTCGGCCACCACGGCGGCAACCATCCGGTGATGGACCTGAGGACGAAAAAAGTCGACATCACGTCGCAGAACCACGGGTTTGCCGTGGATATGGATTCGATCCCGGACAAAGACGTCGTATTGACGCATATAAATCTCTATGACAGGACGGTAGAGGGCATGGAACACAAGAAGCTGCCGGTATTCTCCGTCCAGTACCATCCCGAAGCGTGCCCGGGCCCGCATGACGCCGAATATCTATTCGACAAATTTGCAACCATGATGAGCGAAAGGAAAGATGCCTAAGAGGACAGACATAAATAAGATATTGATAATAGGCTCAGGCCCGATAGTGATAGGCCAGGCCTGCGAATTCGATTATTCCGGGACCCAGGCGTGCAAAGCGCTCCGCGAGGAGGGGTTCAAGGTCATCCTCGTTAACTCCAATCCGGCAACCATCATGACTGACCCGGAAACGGCCGATGTTACTTACATCGAGCCGATAACCCCGGAAATGATAACGAAGATAATCGAAAAGGAAAGGCCGGATGCCTTATTGCCTACGCTGGGCGGGCAGACAGGCCTGAACTGCGCGATACGGCTCCACGAAATGGGCATCCTGAAAAAATTCGGGGTGGAGATGATAGGCGCGAAAGCCGAGGCTATAAAAAAGGCCGAAGACAGGAAACTTTTTAAGGAAGCGATGACGAAGATAGGCCTCGACCTCCCGAAGAGCGACCTCGCCTACAACATGGAGCAGGCGAAAAAGATCGCCGGAGAAATAGAATTCCCTCTCGTCATAAGGCCGTCATTTACATTAGGCGGCACAGGCGGGGGGACGGCGGCGGATTGGAAAGAATTTGAGGAGATCGCACAGAGAGGCCTTTCCTTAAGCATGATAGGAGAGATACTGATAGAGGAATCCGTCGTCGGGTGGAAGGAGTATGAGCTCGAGGTCATGCGGGACATCAAGGACAACGTCGTCATAATATGCTCGATCGAGAACTTCGATCCGATGGGGGTACATACCGGCGATTCAATAACAGTCGCGCCGGCCCAGACGCTGACCGACAGGGAATACCAGATAATGCGGGATTCGGCGATAAAGGTCATACGCGAGATCGGCGTCGAGACCGGAGGCTCGAACATCCAGTTCGGCGTTAACCCGGATACCGGCAGGCAGGTGATCATCGAGATGAACCCGAGGGTATCGAGATCGTCTGCCCTGGCCTCCAAGGCGACCGGCTTCCCGATAGCCAAGATCGCGGCGAAACTTGCTGTCGGCTACTCGCTCGATGAGATACCTAACGACATTACCAAAGAGACGCCGGCCTCTTTCGAGCCGACGATAGATTATTGCGTAGTGAAGATACCGAGGTGGGCTTTCGAGAAATTCCCGAAGGCCGACCAAAGGCTGACCATACAGATGAAATCGGTCGGCGAGACGATGGCAATAGGCAGGACGTTCAAAGAGGCGCTGCAGAAAGGGATAAGGTCGCTCGAGATAGGGAGGTTCGGCCTCGGCTCCGACCCGAAGGATGAGTACGAAGCGAGGTCGAAGGGTCCCAATTTCAAGCAGGAGATAATAGAGAAATTAAAAACGCCCAACCAGGACAGGTTATTTTATATCAGGTACGCTTTAAAAGAAGGGCTTACGATAGAAAAAATATACGGGCTTACGAAGATAGACCCGTGGTTCCTCCAGAACATAAAGGAGATAATCGAGGTCGAAGACCAGATAAAGAGCTCAGAGATGACAGGCGAATTTCTCCTGAAAGCTAAACAGTACGGGTTCTCTGATAAGCAGATCTCGCACCTGCGCGGTTCGGACGAGATGGGTGTAAGGAAGTCGAGGATAAAAGACGGGACAGGCGCGGTCTATAAGCTGGTCGACACCTGCGCCGCGGAATTCGAGGCGTATACGCCTTATTTCTATTCGACATACGAAGAAGAGGATGAGATGAGGTCCTCCGCGAAAAAAAAGATAATGATACTCGGGGGCGGCCCGAACAGGATAGGCCAGGGCATTGAGTTCGATTATTGCTGCGTCCATGCCGCTTTCGCGCTCAAGGAGATAGGCTGCGAGACGATAATGGTAAACTCCAATCCCGAGACCGTCTCGACGGATTACGACACCTCGGACAAGCTGTATTTTGAGCCGCTCACCATCGAGGACGTCCTTAATATAGCCGATAAAGAGAAGCCGGACGGCGCGATAGTCCAATTCGGAGGCCAGACCCCGCTGAACCTGGCGGTAGCGTTAAAGAAGGCCGGCCTCAAAATAATCGGGACGACGCCGGAGGCGATAGATATAGCTGAGGACAGGGAGAAATTCAAACTCCTCGTCGAGAAACTGGGATTGAGGCAGCCGGTAAACGGGACCGCCGTCGATGTCAAAGGCGCGGTAGAGGCAGCGAAGAAGATAGGCTACCCGGTCCTGGTCAGGCCTTCCTATGTCCTGGGAGGGCGCGCGATGGAAATAGTCTACGATGACGAGTCGCTCGAGTATTATATGACGCATGCGGTAAAGGCCTCTCCCGAATTCCCGGTGCTGATAGACAAGTTCCTCGAGGACGCGATCGAGGTCGACGTCGACATGATAGGCGACGGAGAGACATTCGTGATAGGCGGGATAATGGAGCACATAGAGGAGGCCGGAGTCCATTCCGGAGACGCCGCGATGGTCCTTCCGCCGCATACGCTGGGCAAGAAAGTCATTGACGAGATAAGGCAGGCGACATTCTCCATGGCGAAAGACCTGAACGTCGTCGGGCTTATGAACGTCCAATATGCCGTGCAGAAGGGGGTCGTTTATATATTAGAGGTGAATCCCCGGGCCTCGAGGACAATACCTTTCGTCAGCAAGGCGATAGGGGTGCCACTCGCGAAGCTCGCGGCAAAGGTCATGGCAGGGAAGAAATTAAAAGACCTCGGTTTCACCAAAGAGATCACCCCGCCGCAGATATCGGTGAAAGAATCCGTCTTCCCGTTCGTCAAATTCCCGGGGATAGACATAATACTCGGTCCTGAGATGAGGTCGACAGGCGAGGTCATGGGCATAGACGTGGATTTCGGCAGGGCGTTCGCGAAATCGCAGATGGCGGCTAACAGCGCGCTGCCGACAGAAGGCACGGTCTTCGTGAGCGTCCAGGACGCCCATAAGGCGAAGATAGTCCCGATAGCCAAGAAATTGAGCAAGCTGGGATTCGACATGATCGCTACCGCGGGTACGGCGGCGACGCTCAAAGAAGCCGGCATCGCGGCTACCCGGATCCACAGGATAAGCGAGGGGAGCCCTAACATACTCGACCAGATGAGGGAAGGAAAGATAAAATTGATCATAAACACGCCTTCCGGAAAGAAGCCGAGGGAGGATGAGATAAAGATAAGGTCGCTCGCGGTTTCGCTGGGCGTTCCGTGCGTCACGACGATGCCGGGAGCGGATGCCGCGACCAAGGGAATAGAGGCGATCAAGCAGCATTCCGTAGGGGTAAGGCCATTAAAGGAATGGCACGCAGCCATATGATACAAGAGACGGGAAAAGTCCTATCGAACAGGAAGATAAAGCCCGGTTATTACATGATGGCAGTAAAGTGCCCGTCCATCGCGAAAAAAGCGAAGCCAGGCCAGTTCCTGACGATAAGGTGCGGCGACACTGACACGCCGCTGTTGAGGAGGCCGTTCGGTTTCCACAGGATAAAGGTTTCGGGTTTCGAGATATTATACGAGATAATAGGCAAGGGGACGCATTACCTCGCGGGTTTGAAGCCGGGAGATAAAGTAGATATCCTTGGCCCGTTGGGCAACGGGTTCACGGTTCCGAAAGGCGCAAAAAGTTTTGTGGTGATCGCCGGCGGCATAGGCGTGGCGCCCCTGGCTTCCCTTGCCGAATCGCTCGTAAAAATAAAGAAAGCCGATGTCTACGCGATAATAGGCGCCAGGAATAAAAAAATCCTCCTGTGCGAAGAGCACTTCAGCGGCATCGGCATAGAGACGATGGTCGCTACAGACGACGGCAGCTGCGGTAAAAGGTGCTTCGCGACCGATGTTTTAAACGGATTCCTGTCGGCAAAAAAGAGATTACGGCCGGTTATATTTACCTGCGGCCCGAAGCCGATGTTAAAAGCCACGGCTCAGATCGCGAAAAAACGCGGGCTTGAATGTTACGTCTCTTTGGAGGAGAATATTGCCTGCGGGGTGGGCGCGTGCCTGGGGTGCGCGATAAAGACAAGATCGGGGTATAAACTGGTCTGTAAAGACGGCCCGGTCTTTAACGCTAAAGAGGTAATATGGTAAAGCCGAACCTTAAGGTGAAGATAGGCGGGCTCGAACTTAAGAATCCGGTGCTTGTCGCATCCGGGACATTCGGGTCAGGTGAAGAATACGGGAAGCTCGTAGACCTGAACAAGCTTGGGGCTATCGTGACCAAATCGGTGACCCTGAACCCCAGGGAGGGTAACGTCCCTCCTCGCGTCGTCGAGACGCCGTCAGGCATGCTCAATTCCATCGGGCTCCAAAATGACGGCATAGACGCCTTTATCAAAGATAAGCTCCCGTTCCTGAACAAGGTCAAGACAGCGGTCATCGTCTCGATAGCCGCGCACAGGGTGGAAGATTATGCGGCGATCGCCGGGAAGTTCGATAAAACAAAAAGGATAGACGCCATAGAGATAAATATATCATGCCCAAACGTGAAGGGCGGGCTTGAATTCGCGAGGGAGCCCGGTTCGACGGCCGCCGTGGTCGGGGCGGTAAGGAGGGCTTCAAGAAAACCGGTCATTGCAAAGCTTTCTCCCAACGTAAAAGACATAACCGAGATAGCGATGGCCGCGGAGGATGCGGGCGCGGATGCGGTTTCGCTGGTAAATACATTTACAGGGATGGCGATAGATATAGATACGAAGAGGCCGGTCCTGGGTAATATAATAGGAGGCTTAAGCGGTCCGGCTATAAAGCCGGTTGCCTTGCGCATGGTCTGGGAGACGGCTAAAAAGGTGAAGATACCGGTCATCGGCATCGGCGGCATAATGAATTACGAGGACGCGGTTGAATTTATAATAGCCGGCGCTTCCGCTGTCCAGGTCGGGACCGCAAATTTCGTAAATCCGAAGGCCGCTGCCGATATCGTCAGGGGGATAGAAGAATATATGCGGCAAGAGAAGGTAAAAAACATAAAGGAACTCACCGGATGCCTCAGGGCATAAAAGCTTCCGAAAAACTTATAGTAGCGCTCGACTTGAGATCGCTCGCCGAGGCAAAAGAGATGGTAAAAAAATTAAGCCCGGACGTGCGGATATTCAAGGTCGGCATGGGCCTGTTCACTTTATGCGGCCCGGATGCGGTCGCGCTCGTGCACGACAGCGGCGCCAGGGTATTCCTCGACCTTAAATTCCACGACATCCCCAATACCGTCGCCCATGCGGTAAGGTCGGCCGCGAAGTTAGGCGTGTTCATGATGAATATCCACGCGCTCGGCGGTTCGGAGATGATGATGAGGGCCGTAGAGGCGGCGCGGGAGTCGGAGAAGAAGCCGAAACTCCTGGGAGTCACGGTGCTTACAAGCATGGACCAGTCTTCGATAGGCGAGGTCGGTATAAATATGAAAATTGAAGACGAGGTCGTCACGCTTGCGAGACTGGGGAAAGACTCGGGGCTTGACGGGGTGGTGGCTTCACCCGGCGAGACAAGCCTCATCAGGAAGAACCTCGGCAAGGATTTTATAATAGTAACCCCGGGGATACGCCCGGCAGGCGCGGAAAAGGACGACCAGAAGAGGATAATGACCCCGGCGGGTGCTGTTAGAGCCGGGGCCGATTATATAGTTGTCGGCCGCCCGGTGATCGAGACTAAAGACCCGCTAGCGGTGGCGAGGAAGATAATAAAGGAGATGGAGAGTTGAACCAGGAAGCGGTAATGAAGATATTCGAGGAACAGGGCGCGTTCCATAAAGGCCATTTCAAGCTCTCGAGCGGGCTGCATAGCGAGTATTACCTCCAGTGCGCGCTCGTTCTGGCCGATCCCGCGATTGCCGCAAAATTATGCAAAGAACTCGGCGGCAAGTTTAAAGGCGAAAAGATAGACGTCGTGATAGGGCCGGCTGTCGGCGGGATCACCGCGGCCTATGAAGTCGCCCGCGCCCTGGGCGTAAGAGGGATATTTTCCGAGAGAGCAGAGGGGAAGATGGCATTGAGGCGCGGGTTCAAGCTTAAGCCCGGCGAAAAAGTATTGGTAATAGAAGATGTCGCCACTACCGGCGGCTCGGCTCAGGAAGTCGTAGACCTCGTAAAGGGCCTCGGCGCGGAAGCGGTAGGTGTTGGCGCGATAATTGACAGGTCGGGCGGCAAGGCGAAATTCAGCGTACCTTTCAAGTCGCTCGCCCAATTGAAGATCGAGACATTCCAGCCTGAAGACTGCCCGCTCTGCAAAGCCGGAAAACCGGTCATCAAGCCCGGGAGCAGGAAATAGTTTAAGTTTCCGCGATATGTTTTTTGGGGAATACGAAACGGGGGAGAACCGAAGTATTCGGCGGCTGCCCGATCTTCGCGCTTAAAGTATTCAAACGCGCTCCGCCGAGTCTACCAGTATATTTACGTTGTTCTTGAGGACTTCAAGTATGCCGGTGCTTTTGCACTTGAATACCGTAGGCTGCTCCGACGTATCTTTAATTGTTATCTTCCCGGGGATGATGTTCGCAATAAGCGGGGCATGGTCGACCAGTACCCCGAAATAGCCCCCCTCTCCCGGCGCCACAAGGGAGGATATCTCGCCCTCGAATATCGTCTTTTCGGGAGTAGTAATGCTTATTTTAAATAATTTTTCAGCCATCAGCCGTTCATGCGCTTTCGCGTTTTAATTGCTCGCCCTTCTCGATCGCTTCCTCGATAGGCCCTACCATGAAGAACGCCTGTTCCGGCACATCGTCGAGTTTGCCCTCGAGTATCATTTTGAACCCCTTTATCGTGTCCGCGAGCTTTACGTATTTGCCTTTGATGCCGGTGAACGCCTCGGCGACGAAGAACGGCTGGGAGAAAAATTTCTGTATCTTCCTGGCGCGGGCGACCGTCAACTTATCCTCTTCGGAAAGCTCATCGATACCGAGTATGGCTATGATGTCCTGCAGGTCTTTATACCTCTGAAGGACCTTCTGGATATTCCTTGCCGTATTGTAGTGGTCTTCGCCGAGTATCCTCGGATCGAGTATCCTCGAGGTCGAGTCGAGCGGGTCGACCGCAGGGTATATGCCGAGGTCGGATATCTTGCGCGAGAGGACCGTTGTAGCGTCGAGGTGCGAGAATGTCGTTGCCGGGGCCGGGTCGGTCAGGTCGTCGGCCGGGACATATATGGCCTGCACGGAAGTGATCGAGCCGCGCTTGGTCGAAGTGATCCTCTCCTGGAGTTCGGCCATCTCCGTGCCGAGGGTCGGCTGGTAGCCTACGGCAGAGGGCATGCGGCCGAGGAGAGTAGAGACCTCTGAGCCGGCCTGTACGAACCTGAATATGTTATCGATGAACAGGAGGACGTTCATGCCCTCCTCGTCGCGGAAATACTCTGCCATCGTCAGGGCCGAAAGGCCGACGCGCAATCTCGCCCCGGGCGGCTCGTTCATCTGCCCGAAGACGAGCGCGGTCTTTTTGACGACTCCGGATTCGTTCAGTTCGAGCCAGAGGTCGTTTCCTTCCCTCGTGCGTTCGCCGACTCCGCCGAAGACAGATACGCCGCCGTGCTCGGTCGCGATACTTCTGATAAGTTCCATGACTATAACGGTCTTGCCGACGCCGGCGCCGCCGAACAGGCCGATCTTGCCGCCTTTCGGATAAGGCGCGAGCAAGTCGATCACCTTAAGCCCGGTCTCGAGCATCGACGATACGGTAAGCTGCTCCTCAAAAGAGGGGGGATCCCTGTGTATGGAGTATCTCTTCTCCGGGTTCGGGAGCGCGCCTTTATTGTCTATGGGCGTGCCGAGGAGATTGAATATCCTCCCCAGGGTCTGCTCGCCGACCGGGACGGTTATCGTATTGCCGGTATCGAGCGCCTTCATTCCCCGGACCAAACCATCGGTCGAGGCGAGGGCGATACAGCGGACCGTGTCATTGCCGATATGCTGAGCGACCTCGAGGGTAAGGCCTATATTCCTATCCTTATCCTCGATCTTTATCGCGTTTAATATCCTCGGCATCTGATGTTCGGGGAACCTTACGTCTACGCTCGGACCTATTACCTGTATGACTTCGCCGTATGCCATTTATTTATCCTTTCAAAGCTTCGGCCGTTGTCGCGACCTGGAGCACTTCACCTGTTATAGAGGCCTGCCGCGCCTTGTTCCTCAGCATGGTAAGGCTGTCGATCAATTCGACTGCGTTATCAGTCGCCGTCTGCATGGCCATCATCCTTGCCGAATGCTCGGAAGTGAACGCATCGAGCAGTATCAGCCTTGTCTTGACTGAAACGTATCTTGGTATAAGGTCTTTTAATATTTTTTCCATGCTCGGTTCGGCGATAAACTCTATCTCGCCTTCCCTTGCGGCGCGCTCCTTCGGTTCCGCCGTCCCGGCACCCGGAGGAGCAGGGACGATGTTAAGGAGTTTCCTTACCCTCGTGTGGTATCTCATCGCCGACCCGAAATGCGTGTGCGCAATATACACTTCATCGGCCTCCCCGCTCAGGAACATCCCGGTGAGGGCGTCCGCTATCTCATCGGCCGTCTCGGGGGAGTAGCGGCCATGAAGCCCGATATAGCTCTTCGCGATCTTCACGTCGCGCTTTGCGAAATACGCGAAACCCTTGCGCCCGATGGCGACAAGTTTGATCTTTTCCTTGCCGTGCTGCTCTATGAAATCTTCCGTGACGCGAATGATGTTGTTATTATATACGCTGCATAGCCCGCTGTCCGAGGTGATCAAGCAGATCGCGAGATTTTTCTTCTCGGCCCTATCCTCGAGGAGGGGATGCGTCCCCAGTTCCTCGGGCTTAAGGCTTGCGATGAGCTTCTGGAGTATCGAATCGAGTTTCAGGTAATAGGGCCTTCCGATATAGAGCATATCCTCGCTTCTCTTGAATTTAGCCGTAGAGACCATCTGCATCGCGCGCGTTATCTTCTTCGTGCTCTCGACGCTTTTTATCCTTCTCTTTATCTGCCTAAGTGATAGTATCATTTCTTACCAGCGGCTCGGAAAACTGGTTCTTGAATTCCAGTATGGCCTTGTCGAGTTTTTTTGTCAGCGCGTCGCTAAGCTCTTTCTTGGTTTCTATCTCGTGCTCGACGTCCGGGTATTTCTCGCCCATGAACTTATAGAAACCCGACTCGAACTTCTTGATCCAGTCTAGCGGCATATCGTCGAGATAGCCCTTTGTCCCGGCGTAGATTATCATGACCTGCTTTGATAAGGGGAGGGGCTCGTACTGGCCCTGCTTCAGTATCTCGGTCATCCTTTCCCCGCGCGTAAGCTGAGCCTGGGTCACTTTGTCGAGCTCCGAACCAAACTGGGCGAAAGCCACAAGTTCGCGGTATTGCGCCAGGTCTATCCTCAGCCTTCCGGCTACGCCCTTCATCGCCTTCGTCTGCGCCTTGCCTCCGACGCGCGATACCGAGAGCCCGACGTTTATGGCCGGCCTTACCCCTGCGTAGAAGAGGTCGGCCTCAAGGTATATTTGCCCGTCGGTGATGGAGATGACATTCGTAGGGATATAGCTTGTTATGTCGCCGGCCTGCGTTTCTATGAAAGGCAGGGCCGTAAGCGAACCTCCGCCGAGATCATCCGATAGTTTCGCGGCGCGCTCGAGAAGCCTGGAGTGGAGATAGAAGATGTCCCCCGGATACGCCTCGCGGCCCGGCGGACGCCTCAACAGGAGCGAGAGCTGCCTGTAAGCCTGCGCGTGTTTTGAAAGGTCGTCATATATCACAAGCGCGTGTTTACCGTTATACATAAACTCCTCACCGATAGCGCATCCCGCGTACGGAGCCAGGTATTGCAGCGGGGCAGGGGCCTCTGCCGGCGAGCTTACGATCACCGTATAATCCATGGCCCCATATTTAGCCAGCGTTTCGGCCACCGAAACGATGGTGGAAAGCTTTTGCCCTACGGCGACGTATATACAGTATATATCCTTGTCTTTCTGGTTTATTATCGTATCGACGGCGATAGCGGTCTTTCCTATTTGCCTGTCGCCGATTATAAGTTCGCGCTGCCCGCGGCCTATGGGTATCATCGAATCGATGGCTTTTATCCCGGTCTGGAGCGGTTCCTTTACCGGCTGGCGCTGGATGACGTTCGGGGAATGCCCTTCGACAGGCCTGAATTTGTCAGTCACGACAGGCCCCTTATCGTCTATAGGATTTCCCAGAGCGTCGACTACGCGCCCGACAAGCGCCTTGCCGACGGGCACCTGCACGATCTTTCCCGTCCTCTTGACGGTATCGCCGTCTTTTATGGTCTCATCGGAACCGAAGATGACGACGCCAACGCTCTCTTCCTCAAGGTTGAGGACCATGCCCATGATCCCTCCAGGCAGTTCGACGAGCTCGCCGGCCATTACATCGTCGAGGCCGTAAACACGGGCGATCCCGTCCCCGACCTGGAGCACCGTGCCGACGGACTCCATCTTCATCTTCGACTTGAATTTTTCCAGTTCTTTCCTGATCACTGAAGCGACTTCTTCGGGTCTTATCGCCATATTATTCTACCTTGCTCTCCATTAGATATTCCTTTAATTCGTAGAGTTTCCTTTTCACCGAGCCGTCTATGACGATATTGCCTACGGTCGCCTGCACCCCGCCGAGGAGGCCGGGGTCTATCGCTATCTCAAATTCAAGTTTTTTCTCGAATTTGCCCTCGAGCCTGTCCTTGATCATCCGGACTATATCCTGCGGCAGCGGCTTCGCGCTTTTTATTACGGCCTTCTCTATCCCCATCTCGCGGCGATAGAGTATCTTCGCCTCGTCGGCGATATCGACTGCTTCTTCGCTGCGGCGTTTCTCGATTATCAATTTTATGAAGTCCCGCGTCTCAATAGAGAGGATGGACTTGAAGGCAGCATCCACGAATCCGGATTTCTCCGCGCAGGTTATCTCAGGGTTCTCAAGGAATTTCGAAAGCTCCGGGTTCTCGTTCAAGATTTCCCCGAAAGAGATTATCTCCTCGAGGCCCTTTTTCGTCCCTATCGTATCCTTGGCGAAGGCGAGGAACCCATCGGCGTATCTTCTCGCGACTGCCCTGTCACTCATTTGACCTTCTCGAGCTCATCAAGGAAATCAGAGGCGAGTTTTTTGTCCTTTTCGCCGGTGATCTTCTCCTTTAGGAGTTTCTCGGTCGTGCCGAGCGTAAGCTCGACGACCCTTTCCTTCAATTCCTGCCTGGCCTTTAAGACCTCATTCTCTATATTTTCCTGCGCCTTGTCCAGGATGGCGCGCGCTTCCTGCCGCGCGTTCTCCCTTATCTCCAGGGAGAACTGCTTCCCCTCGTTTATGGCCTCCTGTATCCTGGCGCGGGACTCGGACTCGATATCCGCGAGCTTCTTGCCGTAGTCGGACCTCATGCGCTCGACCGCGGCCTGCGCATCCTCGATCTTCTTGAACTCCGAGGCGATCCGCGCGCGCCTGTCGTCGAGCAGTTTGAGCAGTTTCTTCCACGCGAATACGCGCAGAAGGGCCATGAGCAGAAGGAAACTTATTATCTGCGCGACTATCTCATTAGTTGTAAGCAGCTTTAATAGGTCCATCTCTTGATCTGCTAGATCTTTCCGAGAAGAGAGAAAGAGAGCACCAAAGCGTAGATCGTCAGGGCCTCGATAAGCGCGCAACCGGCGATCATGTTGATTAGTATCTTCATAGACGCCTCAGGCTGCCTCGCCGTCGCCTCCATTGCCGCAGCTACGGCCTTTCCGAGAGCGATGGCGGAACCGAACGCCGCGATCGCCAGCCCTATCGGGACGGAGATCGAAAGCATAGCCTTGTAGTCCATTACCTACCTCCTTTTTAAATGAGGCCATAAGTTGCGGCGCAACAGCGGCGTAACTTATAAGGCCGAATTTAATCCCGCCTTCAGCGGGAATCGTTACTATTCTTCGTGGTGCGGCATCACTAACGCGAAATATACGGTGGTCAGCAGGCTGAAGACTACCGCCTGCATGATCCCGCTCAATATGACCAAAAGCATGTTGAAGAGAAATAACGGCACTCCGCCGATACCGAATTGCGCCGACACAGCCAGCAACATATCCTCGGCCCAGATGTTGCTGCGGAGACGTAATGCCAGGCTTACCGGTTTTACAAGTTCGGAAATTATGTGTATGAAAAAAAGGAGGACAGGAATAAAGACGGTAAAGGCTATTATCCCGCGCGGGTTGCCCATCAGGTGGTCTATGTACCCGAGCAGGCCGTTCTCCTTGATCGCGGTATATTGGACGTAAAGGAAGACGCAGAGCGCGAGCGCTACGGTCGTCGAGAGGTTCGCCGTAGACGACTTAAAGAACGGGATAAGCCCTAAGAGGTTCATGAAAAGGATATATATGAAGAGCGTCCCGATAAAGGGAGTGAACCTTTTCCCGTCAGGGCCGAGTATCCCGCAGACGAAATCATCCAGCCCGCCTACGATCATCTCCATGAAGAGCTGTAGCCTGCCCGGGATCATAGAACTCTTCCTCGAGGCGAAATAGGCGAGAAGGGAAATGACCGCGACTATTATCAGAGAGAATATCACATTCTCCCAGATAAGGAGGAAATGCGCGAAAGGAGTCCCCTCGAGCTTCTCGGCGAGAAGCCCCACGAAATTCTGCAGTTCGGGTTGTGCGGCGTGCGTTTCAGTCATGACGATTTTCCGACTTATTTGGTTTCGGGTCCGTCTTCTGGACCAGCTTCAATATCTTTATTATCTCCCTTATGCTCGTGAAGAAACCGAGCGCCATGCCGATAAGGGACAGGTAAGGCGCGTACCCGATCTTCTTCTCCAGGTAATCGCCCAGAAAGTACCCCGCAAGCGGGCCTGCGGCCAGGACGACGGGCACAAAGGAGAGAAGCCCCCAGATCTTGGTCCATTTGTAGAAATCCGCCTTCTTCCTGTCTTCGATCTGCATATTATAACACACCGGCAAGCATATTTTCAACCGAGGCTATTTTATCGTTTCCAGTATCAGCTTCCCGTTCGCTACATCCATCTTGATATTAAAGTTGTTCAGGAAAGACATACCCAAGAGCCCGTCCACTCCCGCTCCCGGCGGTTTGTCCGTTACGGCCGCCGCGACGTCATGGACCGTGGAATTCCCGACCCGGACGCTCTTTATCTTAACGACCTTGCTTTTGATGATACTGCCGTCGGCCAGCGTGAATTGCACGTCTTCCAGCGAATCGCTGGGATTTATCTCGAGCCTGTCGGCGATAGATCTCGTTATTACCACTACCGCAGCGCCTGTATCGACGGCCAGCAGGCAGGTGACCTCGCCGTTAAGCACGGCCTTTACCGTCATGCCATGGTTGCTTTTTGAGACGGCGATCGCGTCCCTGTTCAGGCCTTTTTGCAGGTCCGCGAGAGATATCCTTGCGGTCTCGAGGTAGAGGGATTCGTCGTCGGTAATCCCGCGTTTCTTGAAGTCTTCGGCCGTCTTATCCAGGTATATGCCGAAATCCCCGATCTCATTGCCGTACTCGGTTATCGCCTTCCAGTACGCGTTCTGGTATTCCGACAGCCTTGGGTTCATCTTGTTTAGTTCTTCCGACAGGGCCGAGATCTTGACGCCGGCCGCATTAAGCTCGGTTATCAGGCTGTTATAGCGCGGGACATCGCTTTTTGGGTCCATCCCGCTGACCTCCGCGTTCTTCCTGTCGAAATCCGACCTCATAGACCTGAATTTATCGGAATCGTCTTCCAGCCTTTGTTTCAGCGAATCGAGCTGTCGCTTGGCGCCGTCGACTTTTTTCCTGTCCTCGGCCATAGTCCTTAATTTTTGCGCCATCTCCTCCAGCCCCGGCGGCACAAAGGTCCCTCTTTCGATGGCTGCCTTCCTGAAGGAAGCGTCCAGGGCATAGTTTTCTTTTTCGCCGGCTTTACGGACAGACTCTATCTCTTTTTTTTGTATACTCATCGTTCCCATGCCTATCTGGAGAGTGATCGAGGTATCGTCCTCCTGCCTGATTATGCCTGACAGGTTGCCGCCCTTCTTAAGTTTTACGGAGTCAGCCCCGGCAGAAAGAGGAAGAGAAATGAAAATAAGCAGGATGAGAACAAAAAAACGCTTTTTTTCCATCACGTCTCCTAAAGTAACGACGCGGATATCCAGCCGATAAAAAGGCCGGGGAAGAGGCCGGCAACGATGATCCCGATAAGGGCAATGATCAGGGCGAGTTTTACGGCCCCGGTCCCGGGCGTCGCGGGAACGGGCAGCACGGACACGTGCATCCCGGCGCGCGGTTCAGCCAGGTACATGAATTTGATTATCTTGACGTAATAATAAATGGCCAGGACGCTGTTTATCACTCCGGCGATCGCTAGGATATAGTACTTGGATTCTATCGCCGCGGCGAAGACGAGGAATTTACCGAAGAATCCGGCCAGCGGCGGGATCCCGGCAAGCGAGAGGAGGAAGACTGTCAGGAGGAACGCCAGGACAGGCTCCCGTTTCGAGAGGCCCGAGTAATCCTCGATGTAATCGTTCCCGAGCCGGTTCGATATGAGCGCCACGCAGCCGAACGCGCCGATGTTCATCAATACGTAAGCGAGTATATAGAACATCATGCCTTGTATCCCCAGAGCGGTCCCGACGACGAACCCTATCAATATGTAGCCGGCCTGCGCTATGGATGAATACCCGAGCAGCCTTTTTATATTTTCCTGGTTTATGGCAAGGATATTCCCCGCGGTCATAGTTATTATCGCGATGACAGAGACCGTCTCCGACCATCCGGGGAAGAGAGGGAAGAAGTTCTTGAGGAATACGCGAATGAGTATCGCGAAACCTATCGCCTTCGGCCCGGCGGATATTAACGCGGTCACCGGGGTCGGCGCGCCCTGGTAGGCGTCCGGCACCCACATGTGGAACGGCACAAGCGCGCATTTGAAACTCAACCCGGCGAAGATCAGCAGCAGCGCTATCGTCGAGGCGAAGATATTGACGTTCCCCGCTGCCAGGACCCGGCTTATCTCCGCGAGGTCGGTAGTGCCGAAGAGGCCGTATATGAACGATATGCCGTAAAGCATCACGCCGGTGGCGAGGGCGCCGAAGAGGAAATACTTCAGGCCCGCTTCGCTCGAGCGCCGGTCGGTCTTCAGGAATCCTACGAGGATATACGACATCAGAGAGACGGCTTCGAGAGCGATATATATCATAATGAGGTTATTGGAAGAGGCGGCTATCATCATAGCGACCAAGACGGAAAGGAGGAGGAAGTAATACTCGCCCGCGTCCTCATCGGAGAATGCCCTGTATCCCATCGATACGAGGATGACAAGGCCGACGACGAGAAATACGATCTCCTTAAAGAACTCGGAGAAGGAATCGTTGATCAGCATCCCGGAGAAGAGCGGGGATGTCGCCTGGTAGCTTTGCGGCATGAGCAGGATCGCGGCCAGTATTCCGAGCAGGCAGAACATGCCCAGCACAGCCCGCCTTTTTACGAAGAGCCCGACGATCAAGACCGCGACCGCAAACCCGGTCAATACGATCTCAGGAAAGAAATATTTAACGCTGAGGAGGACGCTCAAAACAGGGCCCCTCCGATATGCCGTATCAGGTTGATTATGGCCGGCGACTGGAAGTTGAGTATCAAGAGAGGATATACGCCGATGGCTATTATCACTATCATCAAAGGAGCAAGTGTAAATATCTCGCGCCTGTTTATATCGGTTATTTTAGACCATACCGGGTTGAGCGGACCCAGTAATACGCGCTGGATCATATAGAGGAAATATCCCGCGGTTATTATGATGCCGAGGACCGATATTACGGTTATCAGCCTGAACGCCGCGAAACCGCCTATCAGAGACATGAACTCGCTTACGAAGCCGCTTAATCCCGGCAGGCCGAGCGAGGCGAGTGTAAAGACCGTAAGTATCCCGGCGTAGACCGGCATCTTCGCGCCCAGGCCGCCGAATTTATCAAGGTCCCTGGTGTGGGCGCGGTCATAGAGGACGCCGACGAGAAGAAACATGCCGCCGGTTATCACGCCGTGGTTGAACATCTGCATCAACGCGCCGTTAAACCCGGTCACTGTCATGCTCGCGAGACCGAGCATCACGAACCCCATATGGCTTACCGACGAATATGCGACCATCTTCTTGAAATCCGTCTGCGCCATCGCCACGAATGCCCCGTAGACGATGTTTATCGCGCCGAGTATCGCGAACGGCAGGGCGAAGTATATCGCCGCATCCTTTAATATGGGGAAACTGATCCTGAAGAAACCGTACCCGCCCATCTTAAGCAGGACACCTGCGAGCAGGACGCTTATCGGAGTAGGCGCCTCTACGTGCGCGTCAGGCAACCAAGTATGGAAAGGGAATACGGGGACTTTTATCGCGAAGCCGAGATAGAAGCCGATAAATAGCGCTATCTGGAAACCTTTCGCCAGCGTGCTGCCGCTACCCGCGAGCTCGAGCATATTGAAAGTGTGCGGGTTCGACGTGAAATAAAGCGCCAGTATCGAAAGGAGCATAAATACCGAACCTGCCAGGGTATATATGAAGAACTTGATCGCCGCGTATTCTTTCCTCGGGCCTCCCCATATCCCTATCAGGAAATACATCGGCACAAGGACTATCTCCCAGAATGCATAGAAGAGAAAGAGGTCGAGCGCCAAAAACGTCCCGAGCATGCCGGTATTCAACAGGAGGTACAGGAAATAATACTCCTTCTGCCGTTCCTTTATTCCGTATGAGCCGATGCAGGCGAAGAAACCCAGGAGCGCGGTCAGGAATACGAGGCCGATGCTGATGCCGTCGACGCCGAGGTGATAGTTTATGTTTATCTGCGGTATCCATGGTGACCGCTCAACAAACTGCATCGCAAGGTCACCACAGTCGAATTTCAGGACCAGGGCGGCAGCCAGGACGAGCGCGAGGCCTGTCGCGGCCGTGGCTATGGTCTTTATCAGCCCGGTCCTCTCTTTCGGGATAAAAAGGATAAGCAGCCCGCCGAGAAGCGGCAGGAAGACTATCGACGTCAACAGGGGAAAGGGCATTCTAACCTCCTATCAATTTTATCAGTATGATTATCGCGAGCCCGAAGAACGCTATCAGTATGTAATTCTGCACGAGGCCGGTCTGCAGCCTGCGCAGTATCGCGGAGCAGAGCCACGTGATGTTCGCCGCCATATTTACTATCCCGTCTACGATGTAGAGGTCGAACCAGGACTGTATCCTGCTTACGACGACCGAGACATAAGCCGCGAGGTTTACGGCGCCGTCAACGACGTTAAGGTCGAATTTGGCGGCGGATTCTGCGAGCCGGAAGCAGGGCTTTATGAATACCGCCTCGTATATCTCGTCGATATAATATTTGTTCGAGAGGAGCCTGTAAAGGAAACCGAACCTGGCGCGGATGTCGGCCGAGAGTATCTTGTTGTTGAGTATATAGAAAGAATAGGCGAGGCCTATACCGATGACGGCTATCGCCGTCGATACGCCCATCGTGAGATAGTCGGGCTGGACCGGCCTGAAAAATCCGGCGAATACCGAAAATACGGCTAAGATAGCCAGCGGGATAGTCATCACATACGGCGATTCATGGGCGCGCATGCCGGGCCGCGCTTTACCGAATAACACGAGGAAGATAAGGCGGAAGATATAGAACGCGGTCATCAGGCTTGTCAGCGACGCCGCGGCGAAAAGGACCGGATGCCCCGTATTTATTATCTCGGACAGGAGTTCGTCTTTCGACCAGAAGCCTGAGAGCGGCGGTATTCCGGCGATCGCCAGGCCCGCGATTATCAACGTCGTGCCGGTTATTTTCATCTTCGGGAAGAGCCCGCCCATCTTGCGTATATCCTGGGTATGTATCGCAGGGTCACCCTCCACGTGTATAGAATGTATTATGCTTCCCGCGCAGAGGAAGAGCAGGGCCTTGAAGAACGCGTGGGTCATCAGGTGGAAAGTGCCCGCCTCATAGCCGCCGACTCCGAGGCCCAGCATCATAAGCCCAAGCTGGCTTATTGTCGAATATGCGAGGATGCGTTTTATGTCGTTATTGACCAGCGCGATCGAGGCGGCCATGAACGCCGTTATCGCGCCGACATATGCGACGGAGACCAGGGCGATATGGTGGGAGATGAACAGCCCGTAGCAGCGCGCGATAAGATATACGCCTGCCGCGACCATTGTGGCCGCGTGTATCAACGCCGAGACCGGGGTCGGGCCTTCCATCGCGTCAGGAAGCCACACGTGCAGGGGAAATTGCGCCGATTTCCCGACCGCGCCGCAGAATATGAGTATGCCTACGGCCGTGAGCGTGACATCGTTTATCGCCAGGCCCGCGAGGTCCCTGAAATAGAGGGTCTTTACCGAGAAGAAGAGGAGCAGTATGCCGACCAGGAGCCCTGTGTCGCCTATCCTGGTCGTTATGAACGCCTTCATGCCTGCCCTAGCGGCCGCGGGCCTCTCGAACCAGAACGATATCAACAGGTAGGAGCAGAGGCCTACGCCTTCCCAGAAGATATAAAGCATGACGAAATTATCGGCCAGCAGCAAGCCGAGCATCGAGCCCATAAAGAGCGACATATACGCGAAGAACCTCGAGTACCTCGCGTCATCGCGCATATATCCCATGGAATATATCTGTATGAGGGTCCCGACGATAGTGACGACCAGCAGCATCATGCATGTGAGCGGATCCACCGTTATCCCGAAATCGAGCGGGAGCCCGTTCAAGAAGATCCATTTCGCGACGGTATAAGAGCCTTCGCCGTTTAGATTCCCGATGAAAGTGACGGCCGCGATGGCCAGGGCGACAGACGAGGCGGCTATAGAGACGAGCGCGCTTGCCTTCTTGAGCCTGCGCCCGAAAAGGATGTTTATGGCAAAAGCCATGAACGGGAAGAGCGGTATAAAATGCGCGTATTTTACCATTTCAGCATATTTATCTTTTCGGTGAATATCGTCTTCATGTTCCTGTATACGGCGATCACGAGCACGAGGCCGACCACGGCCGATGCCGCCGCTATCGCAATGACGAATAACGCGAATATCTGGCCCAGCCCGTCAGGGCTGCCCAGGAACTTATTAAAGGTGATGAGGTTTATGTTTGCCGCGTTAAGGATGAGCTCGATAGACATCAATATACCGATGGCGGTCCTGCGGGTCAACGCGCCGTACAGGCCTATCGCGAACAATACTGCGCCCAATATAAGGAAATGGCTCTGGGGTATCATTCTTTCTTCACCTTTCCTATTACTATCGCCCCGACAAGCGCGGCGAGCAGGATAAGGGATATGACCTCGAACGGCAGCGCGTATACGGACATGAGCGACTTGCCTATCTCCTGGAGGGTCAGCGGCTGCGCCTGTACGAGCGCTTTCTTCCACGGCTCGCCTATTATGATGAATACAAAGAATGCACACATCATTATCGCGATCACTCCGCCTGCCAGGACCTGTTTGTTCGTGTGCCTTATCGACCTGTCGCCGATGTTCGCGGTCAGCATTATGGCGAAGAGGAATAATGTCACTATTGCGCCGACGTATATAAGGACCTGGACCACGGCCAGGAATTCCGCGCCCAGGAAGAGGTAGACACCGGCGACGCAGAAGAGGGAGACGGCCAAAAAGATCGCGCAATGGAAGATGTTGCGCGAAGTCACGACGCCGATGGCCGATATGACCGCGGCCGCGGCGATGATATAGAACGACGCCTGGACGATGAACCCTTGCGGCAGTCCGTAATTATTCAGCAGGTTATTTAACAGTTGGATGAGCCCACTCATCGTATTTCCCCGTATTTAAAAGGTCTATATGCGTTATCTTATCCCGGCCGTATACCGCTATCTCATACATCTTGTTCATATATATCGCCTGTGCCGGGCATACCTGGTCGCACATGCCGCAGAAACAGCAGAGCTCCATATTATATTTGAAGTGCTCGAACTCCTTTTTCTTCTCCGCGTTCTCTTTATGCGCGAGAGAAAGGCATCCCGTAGGGCATATCTTGACGCACATGTAGCACTTGATGCATTTTTCGATACGCAGGTCTACGAGACCGCGGTACCTATCAACCATCCGGAGCTTCTGCGTCGGGTATTGGATGGTGACCGCCTTCGAAAAGAGATTCCTCAATGTCACCAAGAGCCCCCTTATAAGGCTCCAGGCGCCGGTGATTATATCCTTGAAATATTTTATCATCTTAGCAATACCCATCCCGCGACCGCGAGGTTCGCGAACGCTATAGGCGTGAGCACCTTCCAGGCGAAACCCATCAACTGGTCGACGCGCACCCTCGGTAAGGTCCACCTGACCCACATCAAAACGGTTATGACGCCGTACGTCTTTATCAAGAACCATAATACTGGCGGCAAGAACGGCCCCTGCCATCCGCCGAGGAATAATGTCGCGGCGAGGGCGGAAACAATAAAAAGATTAGTGTATTCGCCGAGGAAGAACATCGCGAATTTCATCCCGGAATATTCCGTGTGGAACCCGGCGACCAGCTCCGACTCGGCTTCGGGTATGTCGAACGGCGTCCGGTTTATCTCTGCCGTCGCGGAGATCACGAATATGAGGAACGCCAGCGCCATATTCGGCTGGAAGACGAACCACATCCCTTTTTGCGCCTCGACAATCTTCTGCATCGAGAGGGTGCCGGCGAACATAGCCGCGGTCACCACCGATATTATCAGCGGGACCTCGTAACTTACTATCTGGGCGGCCGAGCGCATCCCGCCCAGGAGCGAATATTTATTGTTCGAGCCCCATCCTGCCATGAATATCCCGAGGACGCAGACGGAGGTGAGCGCAATTATATACAGGATGCCGATGTTCAGGTCACGCGGTATCAGGTCGATCCCGAACAAATTTCCAAATGGGATACAAACAAAAACCATTACTGACGGGACGACCGCGAAGAACGGCGCGAGCCACCAGACCGGCTTATCTACCCCTTCAGGCGTGATATTTTCTTTTAAGAGCAGTTTTATGACATCTGCTACCGACTGTAAGGCCCCGTGCCAGCCGACCCGCATCGGGCCGTACCTGGTCTGGATATGGGCCGCTACCTTGCGTTCCCACCATATAAGGAACATCGCCGATACCGCGATAAATCCGAGGACTACCGCGCCGACGACAATCATCACTATGAACGTAAGTATCGAGACCATTACCTGTCCGTATCTCCCACGACGATATCAAGGCTTCCCAGCACGCAGACGACATCGGCTACTTTTGCGCCTTTTACCAGTTCCGAAAGCACGGCAAGGTTAGAGAAGGAGGGGGAACGTATCTTCATGCGATAGGGAACGGCCGAACCGTCGCTTACGATATAAAAACCCAATTCGCCGCGCGGCGCCTCCGTCCTCATATATACTTCGCCGGGAGCTGGTTTTATTACGCGGCCGATCTTGACCGTGGGGTCGCCTTCCGGCAGCCCATCCAACGCCTGTTCGATTATGCGCAGGCTCTGTCTCATCTCCTCGATCCTCACCTTATACCTGTCCCACGAATCCCCGTTCGATCCCGTCGGAATATCGAAATTGAACCTGTCATAACAAAGGTATGGCTCATCCTTGCGCAGGTCCCATTTCACGCCTGAGGCGCGGAGGTTAGGGCCGGTCACGCTGTAATTTAGGGCTTTTTCTTTGGTGAGGACGCCTACGCCTTTAGTCCTCGCGACAAATATGGCGTTGGAACTGAACAGGTTTTCGAGGTCGTCTATCTTCGGTCCCATATATTTGACTATGCCCCTTATCTTCCCGCCCGCCCCTTTCGGCAGGTCGAACTGGACGCCGCCTATCCTCATATAATCATACGTAAGGCGGTTGCCGCACAGCTCGTCGAAGAGATCAAGTATCTTCTCGCGCTCGCGGAACCCGTAGAAGAGGGGAGTGGCGAACGCGCCGAGGTCCTGCGTGAAAGTCGTGATGCCGACGAGATGGCTGGCTATCCTCTGTAGTTCGGCGACGATGACGCGGATGTATTTCGCGCGCTCCGGTATTTCCGCCTTCATGAGCTTTTCTACGGCGAGGACATAGCCGAGGTTGTTCGTCATCGACGCGACGTAGTCGAGCCTGTCGGTATAAGGTATGAACTGGGTATAGGTGCGGTTCTCGGCTATCTTCTCCATGCCGCGGTGGAGATAACCGATATGGGTAATGAGGTCGACGACGGTCTCGCCGCTTAACCTGACCTCGAGATAGAGGACGCCGTGGGTCGAGGGGTGCTGCGGCCCCATATTGACCCAGAATTCCTCGGTCCTTAAGTTTTCCTTAACGGGTGTATTGTCCAATCGTCTGGATTGAGTATCCTTTTTAGGTCCGGGTGGTTCAAGAACTTTACGCCGAAAAGGTCGTATACTTCGCGTTCGAGCCAGTCCGCAGATCTCCAGATATGCGCGAGGCTCTCCGCGCTTAGATCGTCAAGCGTTAGCCTTGTTCTTAAGATCGTACAGGCATGCTTGTCCATTGCGTAAAAAATATAGACGAGCTCGATGCCGTCTTTCCTGTCAACGGCGGTAATGCAATGCAGGTCATTGAAACCCTCGTTTTTAAGGCGGCGGGCCGTTTCCAGGAGGGCCTCTTTTGAAATATCCACTTGTCTTCCGGTATCAGCGGGCACGTTTTTCCTTCCTGATCTTTTCCTGGAGTTTTATCAGCCCGAAGAGCAGGTTCTCCGGACGGGGAGGGCAGCCGGGGATGTAAACGTCGACAGGTATTCCCAGCGCCTCGGTCCCTTTGACCACGGAATATGTGTCGCGGTGGAAGATCCCGCCTGAGATCGCGCAATTTCCCATTGCGATGACGTATTTGGGCTCGGGCATCTGGGCGTAGATCCGTTTCATGCAGTCGCCCATCTTGGCGCAGATCGTCCCGGCGACTATCATCACGTCGCACTGCCTGGGGGATGCGCGGAAGACGCCGGCGCCAAAGCGGTCAATGTCGAACCGCGAAGCGCCTGCCGCCATCATCTCAAAAGCGCAGCAGGCAAGGCCGAAGGTCAAGGGCCACAGGGATGAGGCCTTACTCCATTTCAATACGTTCTCTCCGGTAGCAAGGACGATACCGCCGCCCGGAAATTTTTCTATGAGCCCCGAGGCAGGTATCTTCTCGATCACTGCCATTCGAGGGCTCCTTTCTTCCAGGCGTATGCGAGGCCGGCTATAAGGATGGCTATAAAGATTATCATCTCAACGAAGGCGACTATCCCAAGCTCGCGGAAGATGACCGCCCAGGGCACGAGGAAGAGGACTTCGACGTCGAAGACGACGAATATAAGGGCGATGAGGTAGTACCGGACGTTAAACTGTATCCACGAGCTGCCCTTTACTACTTCGCCGCACTCGTAGCAGGATCTCTTGGCCGGGTTGGGGTCGCGCGGCCTCAGGAACCAGGAGACGATAAAGGCCCCTGCCACAAAAACGATTCCGAAGAGGAGAAATAAACCTACGTATCCGTAATCCGCTATCATAATATGGTCTTAGGCTCCCTGGACTCTCTTGCTGGTCATGATAATGGCTGGCTTGTATGATTATACAAAATACAGGGTCATGATGTCAAAGATATAAATGCCCGTCCCGCCCGTAAATAATCCTTGACAAGCCGGGGGTATGTGCTATAATTACTCCCGTAGTAAATAAAAGATTAGAAATCCTATACCGCAACGGTTGGTGATAATTCTAGCCTTGCGGTTTTTTTCTGTCGTTATTTACTATAATTCAAGAGGAAAGGAGGTTAGTAAATAATGGCAAAAGGTAAGGTAAAGTGGTTCAGCGACCAGAAAGGTTACGGATTCATTACTCCTGAGAACGGCAAGGATGTATTCGTACATCACAGCTCGATCCAGGGTGAAGGTTATAAATCTTTAACCGAGGGACAGGAAGTCGAGTTCGAAGTCGAAAAGGGTCCCAAGGGTGAGCAGGCTACGAAAGTAGTAAAGCTCTAATCCCAGAGAAACCAAACGAATAGGGGGCGCATTACTGAAAAGTAAAGTGCCCCCTTTCTTGTTACCGGGCCTTGTTTTTTGTCCGATAAACGTGTAGAATACGGGCGATGGCAAAATTTAAACTCCAAAAGAAGACGCTTGTCTACGACGGCAGGATAGTGCGCCTCGTCGTAAGCGACGGGTTGATTAGGGGCCGCAAGGCGAGGTGGGAGGTGGTCCACCATATCGGCTCTGTCGGAATAATCCCGTTCCTCACTAAAGACAAAGTCGTGCTGGTCGAGCAATTCCGTTACGCAGTCGGCGAAAGGCTCCTTGAGATACCGGCCGGCACACTGCACAAAGGCGAAGCCCCTCTCTCGGCGGCCAAGAGGGAGATACAAGAGGAGATAGGTTACGCGGCCGGCAGGCTCGAGAAGATCAATATATTCTACCCTTCGCCCGGCGTCACGGATGAGTTTGTGATAATTTACAAGGCGACAGGCCTCAGGCCCTCCAAGCTCGCGGCTGATTTCGACGAGGACATAAAGGTAAGAACGGTGAAGCTTTCGGACGCGTTAAGATATATAAAAGAAGGCAGGATAAGGGACGCGAAGACGATAATCGCGCTCTTACTTGCCGCGGAGAAGGGATGAAAGACGAATTTAACCTGGTTAGTATAATAGATGAAGCGGCTAAAAAGGACCCGCGCTACGACGGGGAGGCCTATTTCTTCGTCCTTAAAGGGCTTAATTTTACGGTGGCAAAACTCGATAAGCCCCGCCATGTGACAGGGCGGGAGCTCTCCGATGGCATGCGGCTTTACGCGGTGGAACAGTTCGGCCCGATGGCCAAAAACGTCCTCGAGCACTGGGGCATCACCCGGACGGAAGATTTCGGGAATATCGTATTTAACCTTATAGAAGCGAAGCTCCTCGCCAAGACCGAGGCCGATTCGATAGAAGACTTCAAGGATGTCTACGACTTCAAGAAGGCATTTACCCGCCCGGTGGAATACAAGATAGAATAGAGGCATTCAGGTTGAAGATTTCCCAAAAAAATACTTGACAACATAATTGTTATTATATAAACTATCAATACAATAACAAATATAAGGAGATTGTCATGGCTACCGAACTGGACAGGCTGAATAACGAGGCGGTATTAAAGCTGGTGCGCATTTCCGAGGCGCTTGTAAAAGCCGGCGACAGGTTTTTCAGCAAATATGGGGTCACGACCACCCAATACGACGTTTTAGTCATACTGAAGTATTCGGAGAAGAGGGTCACGCAAAGCGACTTGGGCGGCCATCGCGTCGTATCCCGCTCGAACATAACCGGTATCATCGACAGGCTCGAGAAACTCGGCCTCGTGAAGAGGGAAGGCAGCGCGGATGACCGCCGGGTGAAATATACCGCGATAACGCAGAAAGGGAAGGACCTGATAAAGAAGGTCGAGGAGAAATATTTCGATATCCTTAAACAGATCGCGTGGTTCCTGGGCGAAAATGACAAACGCGAGCTTGCCAATATCATAGGCAGGCTCGAAAAGGGGCTAAGGAGGACCGAAGATGTATTACTTTAACGAGTTCGATATGATCTTGAGGCTATTCCCCGTTTTATGGATAGTCTCAATAATTGCCTCTCCGGTCATCGCCGCTGTCGCAAAAAACAGGAGCGCGATAGCATGGTTCTTGCTGGGCTGTATCGGAGGGCCCGTTACGCTGATCATCATTTCATTATTACCGAAAGCCGGGCCGGAAAAGAGTGAAAAATCTCCGGCCCAAATGATCGGCAGCCCGCTGTCATTGGAGGCCATCAAGAAAGAATTGGATCAGATAAAAACCCTCTATTCGGATACCGCCTACCGGATAAGCGTCCTTGAAAATATACTGAAAGAACCCTCCCGCCAGGAGCCTGAAGCGAAGGCAGAAAAGGCCGCTAAGCCTGAAAAGAGACCGGCAGCGCCGATACCCGCTCCTTTGATTGCACATCCTGCTTTGGAGGTCCCGGCAGCCGTCGGCCTTGAGCAGAAGATGGGGAAATACTGGCTTAACAAAGTCGGCATCCTTGTCCTCGCGATGGGCGTCACTTTTCTCATAAGCTATACCTTTAAATATTTCGGCCCGTTCATGAAAATACTCACCGGCTATATCATAGGTGCCGGTTTGCTCGTCATCGGCGTCAAGCTGGAAAAGAGAGCCGGCCTGGCCTATTACGGACGCAGCCTTTTGGGGGGAGGATGGGCTATAGCGTATTTTACCACTTACGCGATGTATCATTTCCAGGCTTCCCGCATCATCCAGAGCCAGCTCGTAGACCTGATATTGCTTGCGGCAGTTGCGGTCGCGATACTGCTGCACACGCTAAAATACAAATCGCAGGAAATTTCATCCGTGGCGCTCTTTGTGGGATATTTTACGGCAACGCTCGGCGATATCAATTATTTTACCCTGGCGAGCTGCCTCTTCCTGGCGGTGGTATCGGTTGTCCTGGTCTACAAGATGCGGTGGCTCAAAATGATATTCGTAGGCATTGCGCTGACATACATGACGCACATATTCTGGGTCGTTAAACAAGTGCATGCCTCTTTCGTCCCCGTCGGGGTTTTAGATGTGGGACAGGTCCAGTTCTGGCTAAACAACGGTTTTGTCGCGCTCTACTGGCTTGTTTTTACCGTATCGATATATTTGATCAAGGACCAGAACGAAAACGAAAAAAAGCAGCTCGCAGTGGCGAGCTTTTCCAATTTTTTGCCGTTCTTCGTATTGGCCTATTCGAAAATCTACGCGCAATACCCCGACTTCAGGTTCCCGTTCGTCTTCGGTCTCGGCCTCGTATATGCCGTACTGGCTCTCGCCTCATCCCGGATGAAGAACAGGGTAATGTCGACCGTGAATACTCTTATAGCGCTTTCGCTCGTCACATTTGCCGTGCCGCTCAGGCAGATCCCCTTAAGCACGACGGTCATATGGCTGATAGAGCTGCCGTGCATAATGTACATAGGCTGGCGTTTCGGCAAGAAATCTTTCAGGATCTTCGGCCTGATGCTGGCGGCCGCGGTTTTTGTGAGGATAATAACGCTGGATTTTGCCGTATCCGGGGTCTTTACGGTATTCGGCCATGATTTCACGTTGAAAAATTTCATATTCTTCATCGGAGCGCTCTCTTCGTATCTATCCGTCCTTATAGCCAGGCGGATAAATGACGATGTGCGCCTGGAAAAGGAAGGTGCCCTTACGAATGTATACTCATTTTTCGGTACGGTATATCTTACCATGTTCCTGTGGGATACGGCTTCTAAGGCATGGCTGGGGGTGATCTTGTTCGAAGAGGTCTTTATCCTCGCCCTTATAGCGTTTTGGCTTAAGGACAGGGCTTTCCGCATATATTCATACGCGCTTTTGGTCGCCGCCTCATTCGTTTTGATCTTCACGGAGAACGGCCATAACTTCATTTGGATAATGGCGCAGCTGCCGTTATTGCTCATCCTGGGTTTGGGTTATGAGATAAGGCCTGTCCGCGTGATCGCGCTCGTAGGAAGCGCCGTCATATTCATTAAAGCCCTGGCATTCGATTATCATCTTTATTATACGCTGGCGTTCTTCGGGGCCGCGATAACATGGAAGAAAGTAATACTGCTTGCCGGCCTTGCAGCCATGTTTTTGTGTGATTATTTTAACAGGCGTCTCGGGCAAGCGGAACGGTTCGCCGGGGAATACCCGATGGTTAAAGCATATTCCGCGATAGGGACCGCGTATCTTACCCTCTTCCTTTGGGACGCAGTCCCCCTGCGCTGGCTTAGCCTGGCGTGGGCTTTTGAGGCGGCCGCGTTATTATTTACGGGCCGTATGGCAAAAGACGCGTATTTCCGCGCCTATTCACTGGTCCTCCTGGCGATGTTCTCGATCCGGATGGTATTTATCGACGCGAACTGGGGTTTTGAGGCGGTGAACTGGCTTGCCTTTGCGGTCGAGATGGCCCTGTTCGCGGCCTTATATTTCCTATACAAAGGCCTGAAAGAAGCATCGGAATTCGAAAAGGGCGTCCCGCTATCCATCTTCGTCATCGCGGCTATCGTCGCGACGTCTATTATTTTCAAAGAGGTCGGGAGGAATTTTGTAAGCCTGGCCTTGGGCGTCGAGGGCGCGGCGATGTTCGCGATAGGGTTTATGGCCAAAGACAAGGTCTTCAGGATCGGCGGGTTCTGGCTGTTCGGCCTTACTCTTGCCAGGATAATATTGGTCGATATGGCGCATGTCGCGGCAGTCTATAAGATCATAAGCTTCATGGTGCTGGGCGCGATATTCCTGGTCACCTCATTCCTTTATAACAAATACAACGTGGGGAAGGACAAATGATCGCCCTTGCGCTAGCCGGAATGGTAGCAACCACGGACGGCGTCAACATCGCCTACGACCATTATAAGAACGGGTTCGATTCCGTGGTGATAGTATGTCCCGGTTTTTTTAACAGCAAGAAGAACTCGTTCATGAAAAAGACCGTGGAAATAGTCTCCTCGTCTTATGACGTCATAATCTTTGATTTCAGGGGACACGGCGAGAGCGGGAGTAAGTTTACCTGGACTTCAACCGAGCCGCTCGATCTGGGGGCAGTATTGGATTATGCCGCAGGGTGCGGGTACAAAAAGATCGGGGTGATCGGTTTTTCCCTGGGCGCGGCGACGGCGATGAACGTCGCGGTTAATCGGCCGGAGATAAAAAGTATGATCCTCATCAGCGCGCCGTTCAGTTTCTGGGACATGAATTATCATTTCTGGGAACCGGAGATGCTCTCCGACCTGATGGCTAATTTTGAATGCAAGTGGGAAGGAAAAGGCGCGAAGCTCGATAATATATTCCTGCCCAAGGTCAAGCCGATAAAGTCCGTCGCGGAGATCAAAGAGATTCCGATGCTATTTATCCACGGCGACAGGGATTGGGTCATAAAGGATTACCACTCAAGGAAACTCTACGACGCGGCGGTAACCAAGAACAAAAGATTGGCTATACTGCATAACGGTTTTCACGCCGAAAGGCTTATCGAGAAATACCCGGACCGGATGAAAGAACTGATGTTAGGCTGGTTCAAGGAAACACTTTTATGATCAAATCTTGCGGCATATGCGTCGGGGCGTCTAACCTGACCTCAGTAGAGATATATAAGGAGGAGCATAAGCTCCGCGTGGGCAAGGTGATAAGCGTGCCGCACGAGGGGAACATATTCGGCTGTCTCGAGCAGGCCCTGAACAGGCTCCTCGACGAGGGATACCGCAATATCGCCGTGACCGGCAGGAAGGTGGATTCATCGGTGAACCTGCCGTGGATCTCCGAGCCCGAGGCGGTTGAAGAAGCGCTGAAATTCATAAATACCGAAAAAAAACATTACAACGCGGTCGTAAGCATGGGCGCCGAGCTTTTCATCGCGTATATACTGGATAAACAGGGGAACATCTCAGGCGTAAGGACGCTCAACAAATGCGCCTCAGGGACCGGCGAGTTCTTTGCGCAGCAGTTAAGGAGGATGGACCTCTCGCTGGACGATGCGGAGAAGCTCGTATCTGCGGATAAGGTCTACCGGCTCTCAAGCAGGTGCTCGGTATTCTGCAAGAGCGATTGCACCCACGCGCTCAATAAAGGGCAGAACGTGAGCGAGATACTGGCCGGGCTGTGCGAGATGATGTCCAGGAAAGTGATGGAGCTGCTGGTAGACATGCCTAAAGAAAAGGTTATGCTCATCGGAGGCGTCGCCCTGAACCCGCGCGTCATCAGCTTCCTTAAAAAAGAGATACATTCAATATATGTGCCTAACGAAGCCGCGTATTTCGAGGCCCTTGGCGCGGCCCTATGGATGATGGAACACAGCGCAGTCATATCCGACGCCAAATTATTAAAGGAGAAGCGCCGCGCCTCGAGATACACTGCCCTGCCGGCGCTTAGGTCGGCCCTGCCGCTCGTCGAATTTAAGGATGCCTGGAAAAAAACGGAATATTCGGACGGAGACGCATGTATTTTGGGTCTCGACGTCGGCTCGACAACAACGAAAGCGGTAATAATGAGGGAGCGCGATAACGCGGTGCTCGATTCCGTCTACCTCAGGACGAACGGCAACCCGGTCGAGGCCTCGCGCAATTGCTACAAGGCCCTGGAGAAGAGCCTCGACAAAAAAATAAAGATATCGGGATTGGGCGTCACCGGGTCCGGCAGGCAGATAGCGGCATTACACGCGATGACTGACGGGATAGTAAACGAGATAATAGCCCACGCCCGCGCCGCCGTATATTTTGACGATGAAGTCGACACTATATTCGAGATCGGCGGGCAGGACGCGAAATATACGCATATCAAAAATATGGTCGCCTGCGATTACGCGATGAACGAGGCGTGTTCGGCCGGCACCGGCTCATTCCTCGAGGAGTCATGCAAGGAGACCCTCGGCGTCGAGCTGCGCGAGATCGAGCGGTACGCGATGAAGGGCGAAAGCCCGCCTAATTTCAACGACCAGTGCGCCGCATTTATAAGCAGTGACATCAAGACCGCTTCTTACGAAGGGCTCAAGAAAGAGGATATCGTCGCCGGGCTGGTCTATTCGATATGCATGAATTACAGCAACCGCGTCAAAGGCAACAGGATAGTTGGGGACAAGGTCCTCATGCAGGGCGGCGTATGTTACAACAAGGCCGTGCCTGTCGCCATGGCCTCGCTTTTGGGCAAAAAGATAGTGGTGCCGCCGGAGCCGGGGCTTATGGGCGCTTTCGGGGCGGCCCTGGAGATAAAGGATAAATTAAATAAGGGCCTGCTGAAAAGAAAAGATTTCGAGCTCTCCGGGCTTATCGGCAGG
Source organism: Candidatus Omnitrophota bacterium (assembly GCA_028716565.1). Classification (NCBI taxonomy): domain Bacteria; kingdom Pseudomonadati; phylum Candidatus Omnitrophota; species Candidatus Omnitrophota bacterium. The sequence continues at coordinate 20,419 of JAQUPL010000002.1, read as the reverse complement.
GACGTCAAATACCACGACAGTTTTAAGTGCAAGGGCGGCGCGGAAAAATGCGACCGCGGCTGCAGCATACTCAGGATAGAGATAGGCGGCAGGATCTACCTCTTCGGCGGTTCGTGCAACAGGTATTATAATATTAACCATTCCGTAAATGTCGACGAGGCAAAACTGAACCTGGTCAAGATGCGCCAGGAGAGGCTGTTCGCGCCGCTCGCCTCAGGGCCGTCCGCGCCTGCGGCCGCAAAGACCGTTGGGATAAGCAGGTCATTTTTGACGCACATCTTTTTTCCTTTATATAACACTTTTTTTGAGTCACTGGGGATGAAGGTCGTGGTTTCGGACGCGATATCCGACTACGGGGTACAGCACAAGAGGGCGCCGTTCTGTTATCCGGCAGAGATAGCCCATGGCCTCTTCCATAACCTGCTCGAGAAAGACCCGGATTATATATTCCTGCCGCAGGTCCTGGAACTTAAATCAAAGAAAGCGGAGAAGTCGAGGAAGGAGCAACAGTCTACGTGCGTCATCCTCCAGAGCGAGCCGTATTACCTGAAGAACACATTCAAGGGCTTCGATAAGAACAACGTCCTCGTCCCGGTATTGGATTTTTCGAAAGGGCTCGGCGGCGCCCGCAAGGCCTTTGCGGATATGGCCGGAAAGATGGGATTTTCAAAAAGGGACGCAGTAAAGGCTTACGAGGCGGCATGCGCAAAGCAGGATGATTTCACGAAGGGCTTGAAGCGTTACGGGAGAGAATGCCTCGAGGAATTAAAGAAAGACCCGGAGAGGATAGCCGTGGTCCTCCTGGGAAGGGCGTATAACACTTTCGCCGCGGAAGCAAACATGGCGATACCCGATAAATTCTCCTCGCGCGGGGTGACGGTCATGCCGTTCGATTGCCTGCCGTATGAAGAAGAGTCCGATGACGCTAATATGTATTGGGCGAGCGGGCAGATGATACTCAAGGCCGCGCGCTTCATAAAGAAACATCCGCAGCTCTATCCCGTATTCGTGACGAATTTCAGCTGCGGGCCGGATTCGTTCATCGTCGGCAACGTAAGGGATATGATGGACAAGAGGCCGATACTCATCCTCGAGATCGATAGCCATACCGCGGACGCAGGGATCAACACCAGGATAGAGGCTTTCCTGGATATAGTGGAAAGGTCCCGCTTGCTCGGCGCAGCTACGCAGGACGGCAGGGAGGCGTTCACGCCGGCGCGCTGCATTAGCCACGATAAAAAAGTATGGGTGGTATCTTCGGACGGGAAGCGCTACGGGATCGACGACAAGAGGGTCAAGCTGCTCCTTCCGCCGATGGGGACGATGGGCCCTGAGGCGCTTGCCGCTGTCTTCAAGACTGCGGGGATAAACGCGATACCGCTCCAGCCGTCAGACGGCACCTCTCTTAAGCACGGGCGGGCGAATACGACGTGCAAGGAATGCCTGCCGCTGATATTGAGCGCCGGGAGCCTCATGAGATACCTGGAACACCGGAAGGACGGAGACATCCTTGTATATTTCATGCCTTCGACCGGCGGGAACTGCAGGTTCGGGCAATACAACACGTTCTTTAACGACCTTATAAGGAAGAAACGGATAAAGGACCTGGCGGTATATTCGATGGATACCCAGAACAGCTACCTGGGAATGGGCAATAGCTTCAACATACTCATACTTAAAGGCGCGCTCATCTACGACGCGATGTATGACATAAAGAACGCGCTTAAGGCCCTGGCGAAAGACAAAGAAGAGGCGATGAGGGTATTCGATAAGCAGTGGCATAATATTGTGGCTTGCCTCGGGAAAAAAGGCGCAGGCCTTTACAAGGTCCTCGAAGAAGCGTCCGCCGCGCTCAAGGCGATACCGTTGAAACACCCGCTCTCCGAGGCGACTACTGTGGCTATAATGGGGGAGATATACGTAAGGCGGGACGATTTCTGCTGCAACCCGCTCATCGAAAGGCTCGCGCAGAAAGGGATCGTAGCGCGGACCTCCCCGGTCCTCGAGTGGATCTGCTATGTAGATTACCTTGTTAAGAATAAATTGATCGAATCTAACCTGGGGATATCCGGCAAGATAGAATTCTTCGTGAAGACATTTTTGCAGAGGAGTTACGAGAAGAAGATAAAGGGCATACTCGCCGGTTCCGGGCTGTACCATAATGACGCCATAGACATAGAAAAGATAATGAAGGCCGGCAGGAATTTTATCGACGAGCAGCTTACCGGGGAATCCATCGTCGTAGTGGGCTCGGCATTGAACGAGATAGTGGAATATGTCTCGGGAGTGATAAGCGTCGGGCCGTTCGCGTGCCTTCCCACCAGGATAATCGAGTCGATATTGAACGGAAGCATGAATTTGACCACAAAAAAAGGATTATCCGACCGGGATTTTACGGGGCTAAAGGAGGTCGAGGAGCTTCCTTTCCTGTCGATAGAGATAGACGGCACGCCTTTCCCGCCGCTGATAGAAGCCAAGATCGAGGCGTTCTGCCTCCAGACAAAAAGGCTGCATAAGAAGATCGTTGCTTCGGACGCTGAAAAAGAGGATGGCTACCTCAGCTCTCTCCATAGCCGGTAGAGTTCTTCAAAACCGCATTCGTTTATTTTTTTGTGCCGTTTTTTCAGCGCCCGTTCGATGTTACCGAACCGCTTGGCGAATTTCTTTGTGGCGCTGTGGAGGGCTTCCTCGGCGTCGATGCCGCCGAAGCGGGAGAGTATCACGATAACGAACAATAAGTCGCCGATCTCTTCTGCGAGGCGGCGCTTGTTGCCGCTCTTTAACTCCATTTTTACTTCTTCAAGTTCCTCGTGCACTTTATCGACGACGAATTTCACATCCGGCCAATCGAACCCCTGATGGGCCGCGCGCCTCGAGACCTTCTGGGCCTTGATCAGGGCCGGAAGTATCTTCGGGACGCCGTCTAATATGCTCTTTCTGTCTTTATAGGACCTTTCCTGCTCCTTGCGCGATTGCCAGTGTTTATAGGCGTCGTCCTCGTCCTTCGCCCTGTGTTTTCCGAAGACGTGCGGATGGCGGTTGAGCATCTTCTTCGCCGACGTCCGCAGGACATCGTCGATATCGAAGGCGCCTCGCTCTTTCGCGATCTGGGCCTGGAAGACCACCTGGAAGAGGAAGTCCCCGAGTTCGTCCTTCAGTTTTTCGGGGTCTTTGGAATCTATAGCGTCGCAGAGCTCATACGCTTCCTCTATGATGTGTTTTTTGAGGGAGGAATGTGTCTGGGCCCTGTCCCACGGACAGCCGTCCTTCGCCCGAAGGCGGGCCATTATCCCGGTTAATTTTTCGAAAGGTCTTATGCTCATATGGACATGCGTTTCCGGTTAAGGTATACTGATTATAACATGAAATCCGAGATCCTCAAAATTTTTGTGGTCATCCTGGCTGTTGTTGCGCCGGTCCAGGCCTACGGCCGGGTCACAAACGACCCGGCGGCGGCCGCGATGTATAACGAGATGGGTGTCAAGGCCTTCAAGGACGGCGCGGCGGCGGCCGCGGTATCCTACCTCGAGCAGGCCCGCAGGCTTAACCCCTCGGATAAGACGATAAAGAAGAACCTTGCCGCCGCCTACGCCGGCCAGGGCATGGCCGAGTACGACAGGAGGGACCTCGCGGGCGCGCAAAAATATTTTGAGGCCGCGCTTCAACTTGACCCGGAGAACATGAATTCGCTGGTCTTATTGGGCGATATAAAATACCTGTCGCAGAAGATGGGCGAAGCGAAGGCCCTTTGGGAAAAAGCGCTAAAGACGGACCCGGATTATAAATACAGGAAAGAGCTTGAAGAAAAAATAGCGAAACTGGCCAAGGAAGCAAAGGTCGAGAAAGATTACCGCTCGACCGGGATGGACCGGTTCGAGATCAAATATTCGCGCGAAGGCGCCAGGTTAAGTTATAATATAAGATATTACCTCCAGGAGGCATACAGGCTCCTGGGGCAGGACTTCGATTACCGTCCCGGTTACAGGATAACGGTCTTGATATCGGACAGGGAACAGTTCGAGACGATAGGCGGATGGCCGGCCGGGACGCAGGGAGGATATGACGGCAAGATACGGCTCCCCCTGATAGGCGCGGATTACGCGCCCGACCACATACGGGGGCTGGTCTGGCATGAATACACGCACCTGATCGTGGAAGACCTTTCCAAGGGAAGGGCGCCGCTGTGGATGAACGAAGGGCTTGCCTATTACGAGGGTTTTAAGTATATGAAAAAGCGCATGGCCACGCTGAAGGCCGCGGTCGATAAGAACCGGCTGATACCGCTCGCCGGCCTCGATGATGTGCTGAAGGCGCAAGACGTCGGTGAAGATTACTGGCTCGCGTGCGAGGAGTCGTATACCATCGCCTTTTACATGATGAAGAGGTATAACAAATACACCATCCGCGAGATCCTTAAGGGGATGGGCGATGGCGAAACGTTCGAGGCGGTCATGAAAAAAAAATTTAACACATCCATGAAAGAATTCGAAAAACGCTGGCTTACCGAATTGAATAAAGGCAGGCTCTACTGATATGGCGGATAAAAAAGTATTCAAATCAGGGTTCGTGGCGATAATAGGCAGGCCGAACGTCGGCAAGTCGACGGTCCTTAACCGCCTTGTCGGAGAGAAGGTCGCCATCGTCACGCAAAAACCCGAGACGACGCGCAACAAGATACAAGGGATATTGACCCGCCCCGAAGCGCAGGTGGTATTCGTCGATACGCCGGGGATACATAAGCCCAAGAACCTCCTCGGAAAACAGATAACGCAGGTCGCGAAGGACGTTTTGCTCGAAGTGGACCTTATCGTCTTCGTCCTGGACGTCACAAAAGGCGTAACCCCGGAAGATATGCTCATATTCAACCTCGTGAAAGCCGCGAAGAAGCCGGCCATCCTGCTGATAAACAAGATAGACCTTAGGAGCAAGTCGCTCGCCCTGCCGCTTATCGAGGACGGGGCCCGGCTCTACGATTTCAGGGAGATAATCCCGACATCGGCGTCGAACGGCGACAATATGGACATTCTCCTCGAGAAGGTCATCGAGCATCTTCCCGAGGGGCCGAAATATTTTCCCGACGGGCAATTTACCGACAGGACCGAAAGGTTCATGGTAGGGGAGATAATACGCGAGAAGGCCCTTGAGATGACGCACGAGGAGGTCCCGCACTCGGTCGCGGTCCTTATCGAGGAATTTACGGAACGCCCGAGGAAACTCGTCTACATAAGGGCGGTGATATATGTCGAACGCCATTCGCAGAAGAAGATATTGGTCGGCCATAAGGGCCAGATGTTAAAAGCCATCGGCGAGACCGCGAGGAGGGAGATCCAGAAGCTCCTCGACCGGCACGCCTACCTTGAGCTGTGGGTCAAGGTCCACGAGAACTGGCGCAAGGACCCCAACGCGCTGAAGATGCTCGGCTACGCGTGATCTTTTCACCCTTGTATTTTCCCCGGGATGTGGCATACTTCAATTGACCGAAGAGGGCAAAGCCGCTCAGCGCGAATAGGCCAAAACGCGCTGATGCCGCATCAGTCGGCACCGAAAGGGCGGGACGCAAAACCTCAAGCCTAAATCCCGCAGTCAAGGGACAAGGCCAAAAGGTTGCCGAAACTGGAGAAAAGGTCAAAGGCGTAGGTTGCCCCCTTAACGGTCAACTGACAATAATTGCCAACGGCTAGCAGGATTCAAGAAAGAAGCGGCAGTATCGCAGTAAGCAGCTTCGAAGGGGTTTAGAGCCGTTGGCGTTTTTTTTGACTTTTCCCTCCCAAGCCTATATAATACAAGAGATGAACCCTGCCAACCCAAGTATAGACAAAGCGTCCATAATAAGAAGGATACCGATCTTCTCAGGCCTCCCGAGCGCGGCCCAAAAGCTGATAGAGGATTATTCCTATGTAGCCGAATACAAGAGGAACCATATCCTCTACCGCGAAGGCGCCCCGGCCGATTCCTTTTACTGCATGGTCACGGGAAGGGCGAAGGTATTCGTAAGGACGCCGTCCGGTGAAGAGAGGACGCTTGTCCACCTGCACCGCGGTGACTATGTGGGCATAATCTCCCTTCTTACCAACGAGCCGCATTCCGCGTCGGTCCGCATAATAAACGATTCGCTGGTCCTCCGCATAGATAAAAAGAATTTCGATCTCCTGCTCAAGGAAGCGCCTCAGCTTGCCCTGAAATTTACCGAGGCGCTCTCGCGCCGCCTGAAGAAGGCAGAATCTAAACAGAGGACGATCTTCGAGTCCTCGATAATATCCGTCTTCGGGCTCGCGAAAAAATCCGGGCGGACAATGTACGCGGTCAACCTCGCGATAGCGCTGGCCTATGAGACGCGCAAAAAGGTCATACTCCTCGACATGAGCCATTCGGGGAACGAATGCTCCTCGATGCTGCAGATGGATGAGCTTAAATGCGTCGACCTGAAGCGCCACAGCATGAATTACGAGGAGGCCAAGCCCCTTATTGTGAAATACGAAGCCGGGGGCATATATCTCCTTAATATGGGCTGTGACGACCACAGCAAGATCGAGCCGTCGCATGTCATCTCTTTTTTGAGTTCCCTGACGTCGGAGTTCAACTACATAATCGTCGACATGCCGGCGGAGATAGGCAAGCCGACCTACGCGCTTCTCGAGCAGTCAGACCTCATACATGTAGTCAGCGACTGCAATGAGCATAACCTTAAAGCCACGGGAATGCTCATAAAAGAACTTAAGAAGGCGGTGCAGGATCCCGAAAATACCGTTAAGGCGATAATAAACGAGTTCGTGAGGACCGAGAGTTTCGAGGAAGAGGTAAAATTGCTGGGCCACAAGGCATATGCCACACTGCCGGATTTGGGGTTACTGGCCGGGATGATGTCCGCGGGGTTGCCCCCGGTATTGGCTGTCCCGGAGAGCCTCTATTCGAGGTCCGTAAGGAGGATAGCCCGCGAGATCGGGAAGATCCTCGTCGGCCTCGCGCTCGGCTCCGGCGCGGCGCTCGGGCTGGCCCATATAGGCGTATTGAAAGTATTGGAGAGGGAGAAGATACCGGTAGATTTTATAGCAGGCACCTCGATAGGCGCGGTGGTCGGCGCTTTCTGGGCGTCCGGCATAGAGAGCGGGGAACTCGAAAAGATAGCGCTGAGATTCAAGAGGAAGGACATGCTCTTTTCGCTGGCGGATTTTTCGCTCATGCCGCTGCAGGGTTTCATGAACGGGAATAATTTCAAGAAGTTTTTCCGGGAATACCTCGGGAAGAAGACATTCCACGATACGCATATCCCGCTGAAGATCGTCGCGAATACCCTCAGGTCCCGCGAGAACATAGTTATTGACGAGGGCAGTCTTGTCGACGCGCTTAGGGCTTCGTGTTCCATCCCCGCGTTTATAAAACCCGTAAGATACGGGGATGATTTCCTTATCGACGGCGGCACCCTCGACCCGGTGCCGATAGACGTCCTGACGAAACTCGGCGCGAAGAAGATAATAGCGGTGAATTGCCTGCCAAGCCAGGAAGAGATGATGAAGGCCTTCAAGGAATTCGAGGAGAAGCGCAGGAACGACGAAATAAGGCTGTCGCGGCGCACGGTATTCTCGCGCCTCGCCTATAATTTCAGAAACTGGATTCGCCGGACATTCGCGCCTAACATATTCGATGTGATGATGAACGTTTCGCTGGCTATGCAGTATGCATTCGCCGAGGTTTCGTCCAAGGACGCGGATTGCGTCATACATCCGGTCCTCCCGAACGCGGCGTGGTTCGAATTGTATAAAGTAGAGGCGCTGATAAGGCGCGGGGAGCAGGAGACGGAAAAGATGCTCCCGCAGATAAAAGCATTGATAGAGGAATGATCATCTATACTATAAGGAGAGGGACCGATGGCAAGCGGTGAGAAGTTCGATTGCATCGTAGTCGGCGCCGGCCCGGCAGGGACGACGTGCGCGTATACGCTCGCGAAAGCGGGCCTTAGCGTGGTGTTGCTCGAACGCGGGGAGGCGCCCGGTTCAAAGAACGTGATGGGCGGGATATTATATTCGACGATACTCAATAAGGTCATACCGAATTTTTGGGAAGAGGCGCCGGTGGAAAGGCGCATCGTGAAAAAAGTGTTCTCAGTCCTGTCCGCCGATTCTGAATTGCAGATGGGGATGAGGTTCGAGGGTTTCAATAAGCCGCCGTTCAATAACACCTTCGCGGTCCTTCGCGGGAAATTCGACGCGTGGTACGCAAAGAAAGCGGAAGAGGCCGGCGTAATGGTGCTCAACCAGGCTGTCGTGGATAAGGTGATCACCGAAGGCAAAAAGGCGGTCGGGGTCAAGACGCGGCTCGAGGACGGCGACCTTTTCGCGGACACTATCGTCATAGCGGAAGGGGTCGGTTCGCTCCTCGCCGAAAGGCTGGGATTGAGGGAGAGGCACGTCCCGGAGCATATGGTCACCTGCTGCAAGGAGGTCGTCGCCCTGCCGAAGGAAGTCATCGAGGAGAGGTTCAACCTCGAGGGAGAGGAAGGGGCCTCGCTCGAATATTTCGGGGGCTCTGTGAAGGGGATGGTAGGCTCGGCCTTTATCTACACCAATAAGGAGACGCTCTCGGTCGGCATCGGCGTCTCGACCAGGGACCTGAAATATAACAAGTTGACGCCGAATGACCTCATTGAGAATTTCAAGGAACACCCGTCGATAAGGCGGCTCGTAAAAGGCGGGAAGCTCCTGGAATATGCGGCGCATTTGATACCCGAGTTCGGTTACGACCACCTCCCGAAACTGACGATGGACGGGCTAATCATCGCGGGCGACGCCGCGGGTTTCGTCAATATGAACCCGATGTTCCACGAGGGCTCCAACCTGGCGATGGCCTCGGGGCTGTTCGCGGCCGAGACGATAATAGAGGCGAAACAGAAGAACGATTTCTCCGAGAACGGGCTCGCGGGATACCGCAGGCGGCTGGAAGACTCTTTTGTGTTCAAGGACCTGAAGCGCTATAAGGGCATTTCAAATTTCGCGGCGAAACATCCTGAATTTTTCAAGGAATATCCGGAGCTGCTGGTCGAGCTGGCCGAGGACTTCTTCACCGTCTCCGAGACGCCGAAAGGCAAGTCAAGGATGGCCGTGATAAAGAAGGGCCTGAAGAGGGTCAACCTCCTCAAGCTGGCTATCGGGATGAATCGCGCGCGCAAAGTGATGTTCTGACGGGATAATTCGATGCGTGAAGACACGATTCCTTTTATGTTTTTCTCGAGGGCGAACAAGTATGGAGGGAAGTGCGCCCTCAGGTCGAAAGAGAACGGTAAGTACCGCGATATAAGCTGGGCAGAGGCAGAGGGCAAAGTAAAAGACCTCGCCATCGGCTTGATATCCCTCGGGCTTAAACCCGGCGAGAAGGTCGGCCTGCTTTCCGAGAACCGGCCGGAATGGGCCTATTCCGACCTCGCCGTCCTTTCCCTCGGCTGCGCAGATGTCCCGCTCTATCCCACCGATGTCTCGCTCCAGATGGAGTATATCCTCCGGGATTCCGGCTGCGCGATGGTCATAGTCTCGACCCGGGAGCAGCTGGATAAGATAATCTCTATAAAGCAGGGGCTCCCGGAGCTCAGGAAAATAATAATGATCGATCTGCCGGAAAAGACAGGCGACGCCGCTATCATCCCGTTCGAGTCGGTCCTTAAGGCCGGGGCGTCGAAGGCGCCGGAGCTAAGGGGCGAATTCGAATTCCGGCTTAACGCCGCGGGGAAGGACGGTCTCGCCTCGATAATCTACACGTCAGGCACGACCGGCGCGGCGAAAGGCGTCTGCCTGACGCACGAAAATTTCCTTTCGAACTGCAGGTCTTCCGTCGACCTCCTGCCTCTCGGCGAGGATGACACATGCCTCTCGTTCCTGCCGCTTTCCCATGTCTTCGAGAGGATGGCCAGCTATTATTTCACGATGTTTGTCGGCGGAACGATAGCGTATGCCGGCAGCAATGAATCCGTAGCCCAGGATCTCAAAGACGTAAGGCCGACTTACGCCTGTTCCGTCCCGCGGTTCTACGAAAAGATGCACGCGAACATAATGGATTCCGTTTCGCGCAGCCCGGAGCCCGCGAAAAAGATATTCGAGAGGTCGGCTGCGGCGGCCAAGAGATATGCCGACGCCAAATTGAACAAATTGGGCCCCGGCCCGGTCCTCTGGCTTGAATACCAACTGGCGAAGGCGCTAGTCTTCTCTAAAATAAGGGACGCCGTCGGCGGGAGGATCAAGTTCTTCATATCAGGAGGCGCGCCGCTCTCGAAAGAGCTCGGAGAGTTCTTCTATTCGTTCGGGATATTCATATTCGAGGGATACGGCCTGACCGAGACCTCGCCGGTCGTTACTGTAAATACTTTCAAGGCGTTCAGATTCGGTTCGGTCGGCAAGCCCATACATAACACCGAGGTCAGGATAGCCCCGGACGGCGAGATACTTATCACCGGCCCCGGCGTGATGAAGGCCTATTATAAAAAGGAAACCGAGACCAAGGAGGCATTCGACGCCGACGGGCGGTTCCGCACCGGCGATATCGGGTATCTCGACGAGGAAGGCTTCCTCTATATAACCGACCGGAAGAAGGATATCATAATAACCGCCGGCGGGAAGAATATCGCGCCGCAGAACATAGAGAACACGATCAGGTCCGATTCCTATATACACGAAGTCATCCTGCACGGCGACAGGAGGCCGTACATTACGGCCCTCATAGTCCCGAATTTCGACGCGCTCAAGGGCCTCGCCCTGAGGCAGGGCATACCGTACATAAAGGCAGAGGAGCTGGCCAGGCATCCCCGCGTGCGGGATTTCATCGCCGATAGGATAGAGCAGAAACAGAAGGACTTCGCCAATTACGAGAAGATAAAGAAGTTCACCATGCTGGAAAATAAATTGACTATCGAGGGAGGCGAGATAACGCCGACCCTTAAGGTAAAGCGGAAGGCCGTCGCGGAAAAATACAAGGATATCTTCGACGGGATGTACAGATCCTAGGACGGCACAATGAAGACCGAAGGTTCGTTCAAGAATAAAGACGCCCAGAACATATTTTACAGGGCTTTCATCCCGGAAAAACCGAAGGCTGCGGTAATCCTCGTCCACGGGCTCGGCGAGCATTCGGCGAAATACAATTATTTCGCCGAGGACGCCTGCAAAAAGGGGATGGCCTTCTTCGCCTATGACCAGCGCGGCAACGGCCGCTCCGGCGGCTTCAGGTGCCACGTCGACAGGTTCGATGATCTCGTGGAAGACCTGCGCCAGTTCGTCGGGATAGCCAAGATCGAATCGCTGTGCGATGACGCCTTTATCGTGGGACTCAGCATGGGCGGGCTGACTTCACTGCTTTTTTCGATGAAATACGGCGGGATGATAAAAGGTGCGGTTGTCTGTGCGCCCGCCCTGCGTTTCGTAAGCCCGCCCACCGGCATAGAGGCCGGCATGGCCGGATTATTGTCTTTTTTCCTGCCGAGGCTCACGACGCCGAACAGGGTGCCTTTCGAATACCTGTCGCATGATAAAGAACTGGTAGAGAAGACGAAAGGCGACAAGCAATCGCACAGGGTCATTTCTTTCAGGTTATTTTCCGAGGCGACAAAGGCGGCGGCGTATGCCCTCGAGAACGCGGCGTCGGTAAAGGTCCCGCTCCTGTTGCTGCAAGGCACCGGGGATAAGGTGGTCGACCCGTCCGGGACAAAGGAATTTTTCCGGAAGATGACTTTCGCGGACAAAGAGATAAAATTATACGACGGCCTCTACCATGAGCTGTTGCGCGAGACGGAGAGGCAGGAGATAACGGACTACATTCTCGGCTGGATAGCGAAAAGGGCGTGAATATGAGCCTGCGCGGCCCGTGCGCATTTTTCCTTTCTTTTTTACTGGCGTCATCAGCCGTTTGCGCCGCGGAGGAAACGGATTATGCCAGGGAGCGGCAGATGATGGTCGATTCCCAGATCGCCGCGCGCGGGATAAAAGACAAGAGGATCCTCGACGCGGTCGGAAAAATAGAGCGGCACAAATTCATCCCCGAAGGCATGAGGCAATACGCCTACGAGGATATATCCCTCCCGGTAGGCGGGGATGAAGCCGTCCCCCCGGCGTATTTCGTCTCGCTGGTCGCCCAACTCGCCGGCCTTAAAGGGAAAGAGAAGGTCCTGGAATTGGGCATAGAGTCCGGTTACCAGGCGGCCGTCCTCGCGGAACTCTCCGCGGATGTCTATTGCGTCGAACCGTCGCGGAAGATCGCGCTGGAAGCAGGGGAGAAGCTCAAGGCCTTGGGCTACAAAAATATAAAAGTAAAGACGGGCAGGATTGACGCGGGATGGCTGGAATTCGCCCCTTACGACGTCATCGTGATAACCAGCCCGATAGATTTCGCCCCCCAGCAGGCGATCGACCAGCTCATGCCGAACGGAAGGATGGTGATGCCTCTCCGCGAATACTGGGGCAAGAAGATAGTCGTGCTTAAGAAGACGCCTAAGGGCAAAGGCTTAGAGATGACAGGTACCCTGGTAACGCCGCTCACCGGCGAGGCGCCTTCGGCGGCCGCTAAAGAAACCCCGCCGAAACAAATAGAAGGCGCGAAATGGGAGGCCGTAAAAGGCAGTAAGTGGATGAAGAAAAAATGAAATGGCCGTTCGCGTTCTATATCATGGTCTTCTTCGCGGGGGCTTCGGCTTTTTCCGCATACGGCGAAGAAGCGGACCCCGCCAAATTTTACGATTACGCCAAGGGCGCGCCTCTTTGTAAGCTCGAGCCGAGGGAGAAGACTAGCCAATATGAACATTATTCTTTCAGCTATCCTTCCGCCCTGCAGACCGATTATCCCAATAATACGGTATACCTGGATTTTTATGAGCCGAAGGGCGGAGTCCCTGGCGAAGCCAATGGCAAGGAAAAATATCCCGCGGTAATATTCCTCAGCCACATAGCGGGAGGAGTGCCGCAGATCGAAGGGGAATTCTGCCGCGAACTCGCCTCCAACGGCATAGCGGTCCTGTTCATCCAGACCGCTTACCAGAAGGATTATAAATTCAGCCGCAGATGGCTCGAGGAGAATATCAGGCAATGCGGCTCTGACGCGATAGTCCAGTTATTCCGGCAGATAGTCATCGAGGCGCGCCGCGGCATAGACTGGCTCGAAGCGCAGCCGAAAGTCGAGAAGGAAAAGATCGGCATAATGGGGCTGAGCCTCGGCGGGATAATGGTGCCCATAGTCACCGCGGTGGACCGGAGGCCGTGCTCGATGGCGATAATCCTCGGCGGCGGCGATATGGGCAAGATAATGTGGAACAGCTTCGCGACAAAGACATTCAAGAAAAGCCTGGAAGAGGAAGGGATAGTTTCGGAGGGAGAGCTCGAGAAGAGGTTATGGATAATAGACCCGCTGACTTTCGCGGACGGGTGCAAGGGCAAGCCAATCCTGATGGTAAACGCGTATTTCGATACCGCGATCCCGCGCGCGAGCACCGACCAACTGTGGGAGGCGCTGGGAAAGCCGCAGATAGTCTGGATACCGTCGGGCCATTTCACTTCGCTATTCACGATGGGCTACGCCAAATTGAAGACGTTCCAGTTCTTTTACGCGGAACTGGTCGACAGGGAAAAGGCCAAAAGGATCGAGCCTTCGTATTATCCCGAGTATCCCGTATCGAATTTTTCGATAGACGCGGGGAATATCATAGGCAACGAGACGAGCTACAAGGTCAAGGTCGGCACGAACAACAGGTACCGGGATATCCGCGCCGGCGTCATACGGCAGAACCTTTTCGGCTCGGGATATTTCGGCGGCGGTGAGGTGCTCTGGCGCGCGTCGAAAGACGACCGTCACGACATGCGGGACCTCGGCGGCAGCCTTATATTCGGGAGCCGGCTGACAGAGCATACCCACGGGTTCCTCGAATACACATACGAGCACGTGAATGTCGATAAAATAGCGGATTGGGCTCCACAGGAATTCAAGAATAACGCGGGCAGGACCGGCGTGTCCACGCTATCCTTCCACTGGGAGAGGAACACCTTCAACGATAACCTCTACCCGACGGACGGCTCGTACTATCACGCCGGTTTCGGCGTCGCCGCGAAGGGCCTCGGCGGCGATTATAATTTCATGAGGGCCGTAGGCGAAGGGAGATGGTGTTTCACCCTGCCTTTCCCGAGGATAACCGTCGCCTTCAGGGGGATGGGCGGGTGGATGGACAGGTACGGCGAAACGAAGGACGTCCCTTTCTTCGAAAAATTCATGTTGGGCGGGATAGATACGGTGCGCGGGTATAAAGTCAACTCCATAGGCCCGAAGGACGCGGACAACAGGCCCCTGTGGGGGACGGTGATGCTGCTGGGCAACGCCGAGATGAGATTCCCGATATATAAATGGTTCAACGGCGCGTTCTTTTACGATGTGGGCGGGAACTGGAGAAGCTTGAACAGGGTGCGCTTTCCTGCGGAGCTCCAGAATTCCATCGGCACGGGCCTGCGCTTCAAGACGAAGTGGACCGTCCTGCGCTTTGACCTCGCTTACCCGCTCAACACAAACAAGGAGAGGCAAGTGCCGAGGTTCATGTTCGATGTGGGGTTGCCGTTCTGATGATAATATCGTTCCGGGAGTTTAACAAGTTTCCTGTCCTGCACGGAATATCCGACAGGCAGATAAGCCACGAGGATTTCCTGAAAAAGCTGGAAATACCGCCTAAGGGCCTCGTCCGCCTGCAGCAGGTGCACGGCGGGAAGGTCGTAAAGATAGACGCGAGGACTGCCTTATCCGGCGAGATCCCGGGCGCGGACGGCGCGATAACCGATGTGAAAGGGATAACCCTCTCTGTCAGGACCGCCGATTGCCTTCCCATGCTGTTATACGATCCCGAGCATAACGCCATCGGCGTCGCGCACGCGGGATGGAAGAGCACGAAGGAGAAGATAGCCAAAAACGTCGTCGAGGCGATGAGATCCGAATACAGGTCGGCGCCGGCGAAGCTGTTTGCCGGGATGGGCCCGGCGCTCAGGCAGTGCTGTTACGAGGTTAACAGCGAATTTTTGGTGCATTTTCCGGATTCGGTTGTTAAAATGGCGCATAAGCATTATTTCGACCTGGTAGGGGAGAACGCCGAACAGCTGATCGCCGCCGGGATAAGCGCAAAAAATATTTTTGACTGCGGCATATGCACCGCCTGCAAGAACGGTGAATTCTTCTCATTCAGGAAAGAGAAGGACAAGGCCGGGAGGATGCTCTCGGTTATAATGTTAAAATGATACGGAGGAACGCATGAAACTCGGAGTGATGGCTGATTCGCACGATAATGTGCCTATGGTGAGGAAGGCGGTAGAGGTATTCAACGCGGAAGGGTGCGACCTGGTCGTCCACGCCGGCGACTACTGCTCGCCGTTCGCGCTCTCGCCGCTCGACAAATTGAAATGCAAATGGCTGGGCGTCTACGGCAACAACGACGGCGACAAGAAGGCCCTCTCCATAAAATCGAACGGCATGATAGTCGACCACCCTTACAGGTATGACCTCTCGAACGTAAGGATGATAATCACCCACGAGATAGAAGACGTCCCGGGCATCATGGGCATGATAGAGAACCAGGAGCTGCATCTCCTTATCTACGCCCATACGCACAAGCCCGAGATAAAGAAGGTGGGCACCGCCCTTCTGGTCAATCCCGGCGAGACAGGCGGTTGGACGACCGGCAAATCTACGGTCGCGATAATAGACATCAAGACGATGGAAGGAAAGATAGTGGAGCTTGCGTGAAGTCGAAAGTATTTTTCGTAAAAGCCAATAAAGACGAACCGCTCGATTCGATGCGCGGGAAGACGCGCTGGCTGCTCGAGAACGCCGGCCTCAAAAAAATAGTCAAAAAGGACGCGCTCATCGCCATAAAACTGACCTTCGGCGACAAAGGCAATACCGGACACGTCGACGCGCGCCACGCGAGGTTCGTCGCCGACGAGATATCCGCGCTCAAGGGCAAGCCGTTCTTTACCGACTCGAACACGCTGTATAAGGGGTCGAGGTCGAACGCTGTCGACCACGCGAATATCGCCTATGAGCACGGTTTTACGCCCGAGGTATGCGGCGCGCCGGTCGTCATCGCCGACGGGCTGAGATCGGGCGAAGATTTCGAGGTGAAGATCAACAAGAAACATTTCAAGTCGGTGAAGATAGCGAAGGCCTGCGCCGACGCGGACGCGGCCGTCGTCCTCTCCCACGTGACCGGGCACATGGTCACAGGCTTGGCCTCGGCGGTAAAAAATATCGGGATGGGTTTCGCGACGCGCGCCGGGAAACTGATGCAGCATTCCGCGATAAAACCTAACGTCAACGCGAAGGCGTGCATCGGCTGCGGGCTGTGCGTCATCCATTGCCCGACCGGGGCGATAACGTTAAGGGAAAAAATAGCGTATATAGACGAGAAGAAATGCATCGGCTGCGCCGACTGCCTCGTCGCCTGCCGCAGCGACGCGATCGACATATCGTGGAGCGAGTCGAGCAATAACGTGCAGGAGAAGATGGCCGAGTTCGCCCTGGGCGTGATGAAGGACAAAGAGGGGAAGATATTATTCCTGAGTTACGCGATGAAGATAACGAAAGAATGCGACTGCCTGGCCAAGGATGACCCGTCCGTGGCGCCTGATGTCGGGATATTCGCCTCGACAGACCCGATAGCGATCGATAAGGCCTCTGCCGATCTGATAAATGAAGCTTCCAAGACCGACGCATTCAAAAGGGAATGGCCTCATATCGACTGGGAGGCGCAGCTCAGGTACGGCGCCGGGATAGGCCTCGGTAACCTCGAATACGAATTGATAGAGATGAAATGAAACGGATATTACTTACAAACGACGACGGGATATATTCGCCGGGCATAGCCGCCCTGCAGAAAAAATTAAAGTCGATAGCCGAGGTGACGGTCGTGGCGCCTGACGCCGAGCGTTCGGCGCAGGGGCACGCGATAACGCTATCGGTGCCGCTGCGCGTCAACGAGGCGCGACGCGACGGGAAATATTTCGGCTACTCGATAACAGGCACGCCGGCCGATTGCGTGAAGATCGGGCTGATGAACATAATGAAGAAGAAAAAACCGGATCTGATCGTATCCGGCCTGAACCGCGGGCCGAACCTCGGGATAAACGTCCTCTATTCCGGGACGGTCTCAGGCGCGACAGAGGGGGCGATACTCGGCGTCCCGGCGTTCGCAGTCTCTCTGGCGTCGTTTAAATGGGAAAAGTTCGAGGCGGCGGTAGATTTTACGCATAAACTCGCGAAACTGATGCTCGAAAAGAAGCTCCCTGTCACTACGCTGCTCAATGTCAACGTCCCGGCGCTTCCGAGGTCGAAGATAAAAGGGGTAAAGATAACGCGGCAGGGGATGTCTACCTTCTACAAGGAAGATTACGACATGCGCGAGGACCCGAACAGGCGCCTCTATTACTGGCTGTGCAGTTACAGGGCCGAGGTAAGAGGCGATGAGCTCGTTGACGCGGTCGCGGTGCGCGACGGCTACATCTCCATAACGCCGCTCCATTTCGATATGACCGATTATAAGGACTTTGAGAAATTAGCTGATGCAAGGAAAAGATTCTTTAAGTAATTACGAAAAATTGAAAGCTATCGCCGAAGGGGAGGGCGCCTCGCTCTTCGGCGTCGCCGATGTATCGTCTATAAAAGACGGGTTTATCATCGAGCCGAAGTCCGTCCTCAAAGGGCTCGACCGCGGCATCTCGATAGGCGTGCGCCTCTCCGGCAGGATAATCGAGACTGTCGTGGATGAGCCGTCAAAGATCTACGCCTTCCATTATAAAAGGGTCAATTCCCTGATCGACGAGATCACCCTTAAGCTGGCAAACCATATCCAGGAGAGCGGCTATTCCGCGCTGCCGGTCCCGGCGAGCCTCGTCGAGGATTGGGGCCTGATGCGCGCGACGCTCTCGCACAGGGAGATAGGCCGCCTCGCCGGGCTGGGTTTCACCGGCCGCTCGGGCCTGCTCATCAACCCGGAATACGGCGCCAGGGTAAGATACGGGACAGTGCTTACCGATATGCCTCTCAAGTCAGACAAGCCGGTAGATATCAGCTGCGGGAAATGCGCAGCGTGCGTCGCCGCCTGCCCGGCCAAGGCGATCAAAAAAGATCCAAAGGACATGGATTTGAAGGCCTGCCGCGAATTGTTGAAAACCTTTGCCAACAAAGCGGGGATAGGCCATTCTATTTGCGGTGTATGTGTAAGGGTATGCAAGGGGAAACAACAGGAGGATTAAATGGGAGCAGCAAAGCAGCATAAGCCGGTCAAACTCATCATCGGGATGATATCGAACGACCCGGACCTGATAATGAAAATAGAAAAGACGCTGGAATGGAAATTCGGGAAGATAGATTTCAGGACCTCATTGCTGGATTTCGCGTATACGGATTATTACGCGCCTGAGATGGGGCAGAATCTAAAGAGGCAGTTCGTATCCTTCAGGAAGCTCGTCAACCCCGAGGTCCTGCCGAAGATAAAGCATTACACGAACAAGCTCGAGCTGGGGATGAGCAGGGAGCGCGGCAAGCCGTCGCGCAGGATAAACATCGACCCGGGTTACATTACCGACGCGAAACTGATCCTCGCGACGACGAAAGACAACGCGCACAGGGTCTACCTGCACGGAGGCGTCTTCGCCGAGATAACGCTCCGCTTTGTCGACAGGTCGTTCCAGCCGTGGGAATGGACATACCGCGACTACCAGACGAAGGAATACGTCGACATCTTCAACGAGATCCGCAAGATATATTTGCACCAGATAAAATGATAGAGCGGTTCTTCGAAGGCGGGTCAGGCGAGGGCAAAAGATACTCGCGGATAAAGAACGTCCTGTTCGGCGTCGAGCTCGTCCTGACGGTCTTATTCCTCTATATCATGGCCACGCAGGGCCCGTCCGTATGGATACGCAATTTTGCCGAAGGGGCCTCGCGCAACCCGTGGATACAGACCGCGGCCTATTTCCTGGTGTTCGGGGCTATATACGCGGCGGTCACGTTCACGCTCGATATGTACCAGGGCTTCTCGCTCGAGCGGAAATTCTCGCTCTCGACGCAGACGTTCGGCGGCTGGGTCCTCGATTATTTAAAGAAGCTGCTCGTCGGCGGGACGATATTCTTCATCCTTATCGAGGCGCTTTACCTGTTCCTGCGGAATTTTACCGCGACCTGGTGGATATGGACCGCCGTATTCTGGATAATTTTCACGATAGTCCTAAGCAGGCTCGCGCCTGTCGTCATCCTTCCGCTATTTTTCAAGGTAAAACCGCTTGCCGACGAAGACCTGCGCGTCCGCCTCTTGAATCTCGCCGAAAAATGCGGCTCGAAAGTCAACGGCATCTTCGAAATAGACTTAAGCAAGAAGACGGTCAAGGCGAACGCAGCCCTGGCAGGCCTCGGGAAGACAAGGAGGGTGCTTTTGGGCGACACGATGCTCAAGGAGTACACCCACGACGAGATAGAGGCTGTCCTCGCCCACGAGCTCGGCCACCACAAGAAGGGCCACATAATGAAATTGCTCGTATTCGGCGCCGCGGTGACGTTTGTGAGCTTTTATATCGCCAACCTGGTATTCAAGGGCTTTTCCGGGATGCTTGATTACCGCGGGATAGCCGACCTGGCGGGCTTCCCGCTGCTTGCGCTCATATTTTTCTTCTTCGCGGTTGTCATGATGCCTTTCCAGAACGGGCTGAGCAGGGTATTCGAGAGGGAAGCGGACCGTTTTGCCCTTGAGATCACGCAAAATCCCGGCGCCTTCATCTCAATGATGGGCAAGCTCGGCGACCAGAACCTCGCCGACAGGGAGCCGAACCGGCTTATAGAGATATTCCTCTACGACCACCCGTCCATAGGAAAACGCCTGAAGATAGCGGAGGAATATAAAAATAAGCCCTAATATCGGCGCTTATCCCTTGAAATTTAAGTCTCGCTCGGCCTTATTTATTACTCGCTTCTACCAAATATCTACTGCGTCATAAACCGGCTCTTCGCGAGACGTTAAATTTCAAGGGAATAAGGCAAAATTGTGAAGTTGACACCCCTTAGTTTTTATGGTAATTTATACACTCACCATTCTGCTTTATAAGGGCGCTTAGCTCAGTTGGTTAGAGCATCTGCTTTACACGCAGAGGGTCAGAGGTTCAAGTCCTCTAGTGCCCACCATATATGAAAATATTTGTTGTTTGACTATGATCGAGGTTCGCTTGCGAAGCAAGCGAACTAAGAGGGTGCGGGAGAGACCGTCTTCCGCGCTTTGAGGAAGGGGTTACGTGGGGAAACCAAGGTTTCCCCACGGGAGCAACACCCCATTTTTTGACAAGAAGTGTTGCGACGGGCCCGTGGTGCAGTCTGGTCTAGCACGTCAGATTGTCGATCTGAAGACCGCGAGTTCAAATCTCGTCGGGCCCGCCAT